>MFLS01000018.1:204-5480 GCA_001781625.1 Candidatus Kaiserbacteria bacterium RIFCSPHIGHO2_12_FULL_56_13 | reverse complement strand
GCCTCGCTCGTCGCGATTGTCGCCGTTGTCCTTGTGTGCGAGGGCGCGTATCTGTTCCATATCAAAGTCATTCTCCCCAACACGAGCTTTCTTTCCGCGGTTCTCCCCGGCGTCCTCGTGAGTCTTGTCAATGTTGACCGCGCCGAGGCAGGCGCGAGGGAGGTCAGGGCGAACGGGCTCTTAACCGAAGCCGCGAGGTTGGCCGCAGAGGACATGGCCGAAAAGGGCTACTTTGCCCATGTCTCGCCCTCGGGTGAGGAGCCGTGGGTGTGGCTTGATCTCGTGGGCTACCGTTACTCGTATGCGGGGCAAAATCTTGCCGTCAATTTTACCGACTCGCTTGAGGTTGAGGAGGCGTGGATGAGCTCGCCGACGCATCGCGCAAATATCTTGAAGCATGAGTACACCGAGGTCGGTATCGCTCTCGCGCAGGGTTCGTATCATGACCGCGAGGCAACCTTTGTGGTGCAGTTTTTTGCCCGCCCCGTTCAAGATGCATTGCCGAGCGCACCTCTCCCTGCGCGAGAGCTCGCAGCTCTCGAGACCCCGCTTGTGCCCACGGTCCTTGCCGCAGAGATCGTGCTCACTTCGCCAAACCGTCTCATTGAGTCCCTCATACTCGCGCTCCTGATCCTTGTCCTTGGCCTCTTAGTTCTTGCCGTCATCGTAAAGATACGCATCCAGCACCGCAGTGTCATCACAGGTGGCCTCACACTCATCGCGCTCATCCTTGCCCTGTTCCTTTTTAACGGGAGTACCGTGACGCCGGTTGAGCTCCCGCCGCAGGCGGCGAGCGCAGTCACGGCTCTCCCGTCGAGCTAAAAGGGCTGTGAGGCCGTAAAGACGGGGAAGAAGAGCGTCACCGTCGCAAATATCATCAAGAGAGCGATGACGATGGCGAACGCTCGTTGAAACCCTTTTTTCATATCCACGTATCGTACCAAGAGCAGTTCAAAAATAAAATCCGGGCTCGACAGTCATGTCGAGCCCGGACGCGCCACTTTGGGCCAGTATTTGTGGCCTCCTTGCCCCTTCCAGTTGATCTTGATGCATGGCTTCGGGTTCGGGTCGAACCCCCAACGTTCTGCGACCGGGCCCTTGGCATCTCTGCCGCGCTCAAACAGCACGGTTCGATAGGTTTTAGGGCAGGTCCCTTTCGGGAGCGGCTCGTAGCTTAGAGACAGTGCGCCGTCCGCGGCCTGGGTCACCTCCCTCCCGTTCCTACGGTGGAAGAAGAGCTCCTCGTCCTCCCCTGTGATGAGGAAGCCGTATCCTTTTTCGTCGTTGAAGAACTTGACTACGCCGCGCTCGAGCGCCATTGCGACCTCCTTTTTTCGCCTGCTCCTGTAGTAACCAAATGCCTCTCATTTGTCAATCATGTCGCGCGTAATATCCTCGAAAGTTCCGCCCCCTCCGGGCAGGCCGACTTTTTTGCCGGGGTTGAAGAGGTTCAAGGGGTCGAAGATATTTTTCGTCTCTTCAAAAAGGCGCACCATCTCCTCGCCGAAGAGCTGGGTGAGGTAGGGAGTACGGATGATGCCGTCGTTGTGCTCACCGGTCGTCGTCCCTCCGTACTCGATGACGAGGTCGTAGACCTTCGGCGCAAGATCGAGCACAACCTGCCGCACCAGGGGCTTGCCGAGATCCATGAGGGGGATGATGTGAAAGTTACCATTCCCGATGTGTCCCGCGATCGTGTAAATGAAGTGCTGTTCGTAGCGCTTTAATAAGGCGTCGAGCTTTGGCAAGAACTCCGAGTAGCTCTCGGGCGGGACGACGAGGTCGTCGATGAAGGGCGCGGCAACCCGGCCGTGGAGATTTTGCCGGAGGAGACGAAAGCTCTCGCGGCGGACGATCCAATACTTCTCGCTTTCGCGCTCATTTTTCTCGATCTTGGTTTGCACGGGCATATCGTGAAGCGTCTCGCGAGCCGCCGCGGCTTTTGCATCAGCGGCCTCGATCGTGTCTTCAGCGAACTCCGCCATGAGGATGAGCTTGGGGACCCCGCCCGTGAGCACCATCTCTGCTTCGGGGATAAAGGAGATGCCGAGCCGCGCCGCTTTTGCAAAACCCATTTGCATGAGCATCTCGGGCAAGAACCTGACCGCGAGCGTGAAGGTGTGGTCGTCGTAACTTTCGAACGATTCAGGGTCGAGGGGGAGCACCCTCCGCACGACCTCGGGTAAGAGGGTGAGGTCGGTCAAAAAGACAACGAGCATGGCGCGGTGCCCCTTAGGTCGAACCAGAGAGAGCTTCGCCTTTGTCCAGAGCGCGAGCGTCCCCTGTGAACCGCAGATGAGTTTCGCAAAATTCATTCCGCCATCGGCCGTTTGTACCGCCCAGAGGGCGTATCCGGCTGAATTTTTCGAGACCTTCGGCCGTTTGGCCTCGATGAGTCCCGCGTTTTCGCTAACGAGCTTCAACATCCCTCGATAGATATCTCCCTCTAATCCTTTGTGCGAAAGTTTCTCTTTGAGTTCGTTCTGGGTGAGCGCTTTGAAGGTGGTAACGGAGCCATCGGAGAGCACACACTCGAGCTCCTCGACATAGTGTTGCGTTTTGCCGTACTTCAGTGAGCGTTCGCCGCCGGCGTCGTTTGCCACAATGCCGCCCATAGCGGCTATCTCGCGACTGGCAGGGTAGGAGGGGAGGATGAGCCCACGTTCGAGCGTTGCTTTTTCAAAGTCACGATAATAGACGCCCGGTTCAGTCACTGCGTAGGAGTCGCCGACCTCAAGCACTCGGTTCATATATTTCGTAAACACGGCGACGATTGAGGTCGTAAGGGGGCCGCCGGTCATGTCGGTCCCTGCGGCCCGAGCGGTGATGCTCACGGCGGCCCCCTTCTCGCGAGCGTCGCGAACATCTTTTACGAGATCAGAGAGCTCTTCTGCACTCTTCGGGTAGACGACGACCTCGGGCACGCGTTCAAAAATAGAGGTATCGCGAGCATAACGTTCACATTCAGCGGCATCGCGAAAAGCCTCGCCTTTGAAATAGCGGAACTCCATGAACTCTAGTATAGCTTGTCGTCCGAAGGCACTATCCGAGCAACCACCTCCACAAGAGGACGCACAAACCGACGATCGCGACTACAATGGCGAACGAGCCCACGGCGCCCCAAAACCTATCCTCATCTTTCATGGCGTCTTTTATGATATCAAAAAGGCGAGCGTTACTCGCTAAGCAGGGAGGCGATGAAGAGGGCAGTCTCCGAAGGGCCGTTAACGGCGCGGGTCTTTGCGAGAGTGCGAAGGACGGCTTCGTCGTTGCCGCCAGGGGTCAGCTGGTCGCCGACATACACGATTTCTCTAATCGGCACATTGAGGCGCTCGGCGAGCTTTGTGAGGCCGTACGCCTTATCGATGCCTTTATAGGTGATATCGACCGAGTTTGAGCCGCCCATGCCGACAGAGAAGTCGGGCAGGCATGCCGAAAGGGCTTTTTGCAACATGCGACGCTTCGATTTGTCTGGGTCCCATCGCGCTTTTATCTCAAGCGGCGCCTCTTGGCCGTTTGCCGAAAAGGTGACCTGGCTCCCGCGGTACTCGATGCGCTCGCCGTATGAGGGAATAGAAAAGTCGACGAGGCCGGTCTCTGCGGCGACAGCGCGGATAGCGCGGGCGACCTTCGCCGCATCTTTCTCCGAAAGCTCCTCCTCATACACCTTTTGCCACGCGCCGTCACGCCACTCATAGAGAGTAGCGCCTGAAGTGGGTAAGAGATACAGATGCGAAAGTTTTACATCAGGGGACAGTTGGTCAACGACCTGTTTTAAGAACTGCGGCAGGCCGCCGCCCGAGATAACAGCAACGCGTGTCTTTACGAGGAGGCGGGCGAGGAGCTCGGCCATGTGAGGAGTCAGGGGCTGCTTACTTTCTGTAAGCGTCTGGTCAAGATCGAACATCACCAAGGGCGGCATATTTTTATGTTAGCGCAGAGAGGATGTGAGAGAGGGAGCCGGTGGCGACCCCGAGCACTTTGTCCGCACCGCCGTAGTAGACGTAGAGCGTGTCGCCGCGCACTACCTGCCCGCAAGAAAAGACGACATGGCTTACCTCGCCCTCTTGCTCGTAGCTCTCGACAGCCTCAAAGATGGGATCGGCGGTACGACTGACGACAGTGATGCCCGAGGGGTCGAGGAGGGCGGCGCCAAGCCGATAGCGGCTCCGCCGCGAGACGCCGTGGTAGACAAGGAGCCAGCCGCCCTCGACCTTAATCGGGGGCCCCGCGATCCCGACCTTGAGGGAGTCCCACATCCCGTCTCGAGGGCCCATGATCTCGATACAGCGGCTGACTGGCTTTTGAAAGGTGAGGTCAGGCAAGAGGTCGGCGCAGATGCGGCCCGAGACTCGATGGTAGAGGAGGTATTGCCCGCGCACCGCTTCAGGCAAGAGGCCGACATCTTTGTCGTCAACTTGGTCGGGGGTAACGAGAGCCGGCATCGCCCATGTGTCAAAACGACGGGCGAGAAAATCATTCACGCTGATCGAGGTGATCGCTCCGCGCGGCGCCCTGACGGCGTCATAGGCGGTATAGGTCATGTAGAGAGTGTCATCGATACGAACGATGCGCGGATCTTCGCACCCCGAGTTGCCTTCGCCATGCTTCATCTCAAAATCGGCGCGTGGGGTGTAGCAGGGCTTGCTCACGCGCTCGTCGATGTGAACGCCGTCACGAGAAGTCGCAAGGCCGAAGGTTGAGGTGCGATCATCGCTCATCGCGCGGTAGATAAGATATGCCGTGCCCTCAAGGTCGATCGCCGCGGCGTTAAACGTCGCACGCTTTTCAAAACCATCGCCCTGCGGGGTGAGGATAGGGTTCGAGGGCGCGCGCGTAATTGCCTGCGTGCGGCCACCCGCCTCCAAAGTCGCAAGCAGGTCGCGCATCTTGAGGCGCGCTTTCGCGCACACCGTGTCAGCGGCGCCGTAATAGCAGTCGACTGTACCATCGTTGTTCGCGATTGCCGAGGTGGGGAAGACGACTTCAGGTACGACGCCGTAGCGCTCGTAGATCTCTTGCGGGACGAGAAAGGGGTAGGTGCGACCGATGATCTTTGAAGGATCTTTGAGGTCGAGGAGCGCGGCTTCGATGCCAAAGACCTTTGGGCCGCCGCCAAAATAGTTGACAATGTAAGAATAGAGGATAAGCCAACCCCCCTCGGTCTTTATGGGCGGCGCGCCGCATTCGATATGATCGCGGTCGCTCCGGCGAAGCGTGAGCGCATGCGTGTGCCAATTTGCGTACCACTTTGTCCAGAAGTCAGCTGACCAAAA
>MFLS01000018.1:0-150 GCA_001781625.1 Candidatus Kaiserbacteria bacterium RIFCSPHIGHO2_12_FULL_56_13 | reverse complement strand
ATGCACCGAGAGAAGCGCAGCGTACTTTGCTTGCCCGTCTGGGCCGTCTACTTTATCGGGGAAGAGGGTAAACGCTTTTGCGTTAAAGGGGGTAACGAGATGCCGTTCATCGAACTTTTCGCCGTCTTTTGAGATCGCCATGCCGACCTT
>MFLS01000017.1:5042-8728 GCA_001781625.1 Candidatus Kaiserbacteria bacterium RIFCSPHIGHO2_12_FULL_56_13 | reverse complement strand
ATGGTGCGTCTCTCCGACGCTGATCGCGTCGGGCTTCAGGCAACTATCGATGCGCAGATCACTGCGCTCGAGGCGCTCTCTCTACAGATCGAAAGCACGACGGCGACCACTTCTCTCCGCGCGTACATCGAGTCGATCACGAAGACCTATCGCATCTACGCACTTATCATGCCGCAAATCCAGATCATCGCCGCGGCTGACCGCGTACTTGGAGCGGCAACACAGCTCGAACAGCTTGTGGGCAAGCTCGATGAGCGCGTCGCGATGGCTGAATCGGCAGGTGGTGATGTAGCAGCTCTCAAAACCTCCATCAACAACATGAGGACAAAGATCGCAAGCGCCAGAGCGAAGGCCGAGGAGGCGAAAGCGGCCGTAAAGGCCCTTGCGCCTGACAATGGCGACCAAGCCGTACAGCAATTAAATCTTGCAGCGCTCAAAGACGCGCGCACGAAAATCCGTTCGGCACAGCAAGACCTCAAAGATGCGCGCAAAGACGCAGGTGTGGTGAGGCGAGGATTGAGAGATCTGTCGCGCTCTCTAAACAATTCAACAGCTACGACTTCAGACGAGAACGGCGATTCAGAATAGTCGCTTCTTGTCTAAGAGCTATTTATTTCTCCCCCTACTTCCTCCGGATGTTTGTGAAAAATATGCGATCAAACCATCGTACATGGCTTGTGCCTCGGCTTGTATATGCGATTGATCTCCTAAGAAGTTGCACGCTTCGCTCTCGTTGGTGATAAAGAATGACTCGGTAAGAACGCCTGGGAGCGAGCCGTATACGGTCATGCCATACCCGTCGTTTTTTATCCCTTTATCAGTAAGGCGGAGGGCAGATACGATTTCTGGGTGAATGAAGCTTGCGAATACCTTGTCATTTTTTTGAGTAACGAAACTTTGTGTGTAGTTGACAGACGTATTTGTGGAGCCATTATGGTGAATTGAGATGAGGACGTCCGAATCCGCATTTTCAGCATCAGCCACGCGATCGCTGCGCGAATCAAGCGATTGGACTTCATAACCAAGACCGCCAACAACATCAATCTTCGCTTTGAGAAGCGCGCGGACTGCAAGGTTGACATCAGCTTCGGCGATAGGGATACCGCCACAGTACCCGGTAGCTCCGCCGCCCCCCAACCCTCCATGGCCCGCATCAAGTGCGATTATCTTTCCTGCAAGCGGAGATGTCGTTTCTGCAAAAACAGGTAGAGCAATGAAACTGAAAATAAGAACTTGGACCAAAAGGAGTTTTCTCATACTATTATTAAACATATTAAACATATTAGCATATAACTGCTGCCGGCCAGGGACTCGAACCCCAATACCATCCTCCAGAGGGATGTGTCCTACCATTAGACGAGCCGGCAATATGCTGACGATACTCGAAAATGCGGCATTTTTCCAGCCGCATATGAAGTAGCAACATAAAAACAAAAGGGTTTATTGCACTCGCCTTTGGCGGGGTGAGGTAAAATAGAGGAATGCTTGTAGACCTCTCGGTTGCGCTGAATGAGAAGACGCCGATTTACCCCGGTGACCCGAAGACGAAAATCAAGATTTCTGCTGTTTTAGAGAAAGATGGGTACCACGACCACTACGTTTCAGTAGGTACACATGTCGGTACACACATGGACGCGCCCTCGCATATGATTGCGGGCGGCAAGAATCTCGACGAGTTTCCCATCGAGAGCTTCTCTGGCAGAGGGGTCTACATACAGACGGGGAAGAATTTCGACTCGGGAGAAATCAAAAAAGTACCGATGAACGCTGGCGACATCGTCCTATTTCATACTGGCATGAGCGACGTGTACCACGACAAGTCCTACTACGACGAGTACCCGGCTATCCCAGAGGAGGTTGCGAACTACCTGGTAGAGAAGAAAGTAAAAATCGTCGGTGTCGACATGTGCAGTGTCGACCACGAGCCGTTCCCAATTCACAGGATCTTGCTCGGTAACGACATCCTCATTATCGAGAACTTAACGAATCTCGGAGTACTCGCGGGCAAAGAGTCCACGATTTACGCTTTTCCCATCAAGCTCCAGATCGACGGCGCCCCCGTGCGTGTTGTCGCCGAAGTCCCCTAAACGCCGAGGCAGAATGGAGGATTAATGAGGTAACGAGGCAGGGTTGCGCTTCGTCATGGGGGTGTGCATAACCCCGCACCTTTTTGGGGACAGTGCGAAAATAAAGGTACTTATCCGCCATAAGCTTTTTATCCTCACCTATGCCACCCTCACGCATGAGCTCCCTGTTACGGCAGAATAAAATCGCGGTTGTCGTGCTCGTGATTATTGCTGTAGCCCTCTTTTTTGGTGGCCGCGCCCTTGGCTACAACTCGGGCTATGCCGAGGCCCAGGCCGATATTCAAAGCCTCCAAGATGAAGCCGCTCGCCAAGCGGTTGAAGAGGCGGCAAAAGAGGCGAACCCTTTTCAAACGGTTAACCCGCTCGAGGGTGTCGAGGCAAATCCCTTCGATAAGGTGAAGAAGGTCCTCAACCCCTTCGAATCCTAGTATGAGGCGGTCACTTGGTACGTTCGGGATACTCGGGATATCCCTCGCCCTTTTCATTGCCCCCTTTGCATCTGCGCAGACCCTCCCCGAAGGCACAAGCCAGGAGCAGATCGACGCAGCTCTCACGGATCTCTCAACAGTGTATGGCTCGCCGGTCGTGCGGATCGACCAGGCGAAAGCCATCTGTAACCAAGAGCAGTATTTTGTCGAGTGCGCCGAGATCGGCCAAAAGCACGACCTCTTCACCGAGGAGCGTGCCGAGCAAGTTGATGCGCTCCTCGACGAGCTCCAGGGCGAGGCGATCAACGAGCTCAAGCAGTGCAGTGATGTCGCGTGTCTTGTCGAGGCAGCGACTGCAATCGCGCGCCGCCTCTCGGCAAACAATGCCGCGCTTGCGCGAACGGTTGAACTCACGCCGGCCAAAGTAGGGGAGAAAAAGGCCATCGTAGACACCGCGAAGTCACTCGGCGTCGACTTTGAGGCCTGTCGAACCATGGACCCAGAGATGGCCGAGGTCGAGCTCTTGAGGGGTTGCGCGCGGCTCGCGAGGCACGAGAATGTCGAAAAGTACATCTCTGAAGAGACAAGGACGAAGGCCGAGCAAACAGAAACAACCATTGCACTGAAAGAAAGTTTGGCGCGTGGAGACGTCGCCTGCGGCGACGGCACCCTCGAGGGGTGCGGTAACTTCTGCCTCGCCCCCTCGCCCGAAGCGCGTGCTGAAGGAACCTCGGCTATCCCTCCCGTGTGTCGGCAGATCGCCGAGCGCTTCTTTGGTGTTGAAGGCGTGCGCGAACTTGAGCGATCGTACGAGACGGTGCAAGAGACCTATGATGTGCTTACAAGGCGTGCCGAGGCCGCTGTTTTTGCGACCGGTGACGGCCGAAAGCTCACCGACCCAGTCGAGATCGGTCGTTACCTCGAAGCGGCGGGCGCGCGGGGTGACGTCGAGGTGGTGAGGCGCGGCATGGATTTTTTGATCGCGCACAAGCTCGTGAATGCAGCTGATCGCGATTTCGCCCTCACTATGGTGCAAAAGATTAGAAACCGCGGAACAACTATCGACTTTACCGAATGCAGTACGAACCCGGATGCTTGCGAGGACATCGTGCCTGACGAGAACAAAGGTCAGTTCGCGGCAATGGGCGAAGTGGAGCGTATCATGCGCGGC
>MFLS01000017.1:3967-5003 GCA_001781625.1 Candidatus Kaiserbacteria bacterium RIFCSPHIGHO2_12_FULL_56_13 | reverse complement strand
GAGGGAGACCAAGCTATCGGCGAAGCGTGCCTCTCGGCCGCCCGCGCCGCGCTCCCAGAGATCGAGCGGCTTGCCGGGCAGTCAGTTGAGGTCGCTCGCATGGTTAAAGATCTGCGGCAGAAAATACGTTTTGGCGAGGAAGGATTTGCCGCGCGTACCCGCGCAACTGAAGAGATTACCACGAGCGGCGGCTTCATGGTCGCTGGGAGGCAGTTCCGCTCTATGACAGAACTCGACGCGTTCTGCCGCGAACAGCCGAACGAGTGTCTCGCTGAAGTCGCGCGCCGCGGGCTCATCTCGAGAGATGTCGCGACCGAGAGGTACGAACGAGCTGTTGAGACCCGGTACACGCCCCCGATAACCTCTGACCCCTTATGGACAGGGCCGCAGGTTTCTACAACACAGTTTAATAAAGAAGAGGCGCTCAAGCAGTTCGCCGAGTGGCTTGATAACCCGGTCGGCGCACCGCCGGTCCCATCGACCCGTGATGCGTACCGTTACTCACCGTACTCACCGTATCCTGATCCGTATCGCGGCCCGGTATGTGCGCTGTACTACTCGCCTTGCCAGACTGGCTACTATCGCCAAGAGTTGCCAAACTCTTCGCCATCGTGCCCAATCCTTGGCGCTTGTATTCCCTTGAATACCGAGACACGGCCCCCGCCAGTCGATGAACGCTTCATCTGCCCGGCGATGCCGACGGTAGACTCGTGTCGCGCGGGAGAAGAGAAGGTGATCGCGTACAGCTCACCCGAGTGCGGCACCTATTATTCATGCAAGAGGGTAGAGGAGCCGGAATTCGGCCTCACCTTCCCCGTAACACTCTCAAACGGGAAGGCCGTCCTTTCGCTTGAAGAGGCGCGTAGTTATTGTACGAAGTATGGACAGGCGGACGTCATGGATGAGTGTCAAGCGAAATTCGGTGTCATCTACGAGGACTTGCCGGTTCCAGAACTGCAAGATTGTCGACAATGGGGTACTGACTGGATAAATAGCAGTGACGACAGTGGCACGTGCTTTAACGGCACTCGAACCG
>MFLS01000017.1:2698-3944 GCA_001781625.1 Candidatus Kaiserbacteria bacterium RIFCSPHIGHO2_12_FULL_56_13 | reverse complement strand
CTGCAGGCGTGCACTAGCGCCCCTATCTATGGCTGTGCAACAAAGACCGAGACCTCATGCAGTGGAGACCAGTATTGGGACGGCATCAAGTGCGTGGTGCGTGATGCCTACAAGGGTGACGGGAATTCGTGCCCAGGATTTGCCTTTAGCCGCTGGGATTCGACGGGGACGCGCTATTGCCAGCTCAATCGCGAGGTCTCTTGCTCCTATGGCTACCCCGCCTATATGAGCGATGCCAACTATCGGGCGAAGTACTGCCCCGTGGGCTCGACCGAGAAGACCGTCTCAGGGAGCTGCTCGTCAGAACTCATCGCGCTTCTTGGGGACGGCTGCCACTCGCGCAGTACCGCGTGGTTTAGCGGCGACCTCACGAAGTACATCCTCCCCAATACGATGGTGGTGCGCCAGTGTACTGTTGAGCCCCTCTCGGGCTGTTATTCTACGCAGCAGCCAACCTGCGCCGCAAATGAGTTTTGGGGTGGCTCAGCATGCGTCTCGTCGAGCACCTCGACCTCGACAATGCCCGCAGGACAAAGACAACAGGTGTGGAATAGCTACGGCTTGCAGTCGTGGGTCAGAACCGATGCCGATACGGCCCGCATTGGATCCTTGAAGCAGGCGTGCGCAAACGTGCGCGGAAGTTCCGCAAACATCTGGATGCCAAATGCGGGCACCTATTCGAGCAGTGACTTTGGCATGCCCGACCCGGGCAAGTGTGCGAAGGCGGCGGCCTGTACCACAAGCCAATACTTCGACGGCGCCACCTGCACTGATACGAGCACCACCGTATCTGGCAGCTGTTCGACGACAATCCTCGGACTTTTGGGAGAAGGGTGTCACTCGATGGGGAATGCGTGGTTTAACAGCGGCATGACGCGCTACGTGCTTCCGGGCAGTTCTACCGTTACTGAGTGTACGACGTCGTATATTTCGGGCTGTACCGCCTGGTCGAACACAGAGTCGTGTCCTGCCGGTCAGTATTGGAACAGCAGCGCCCGTATGTGTGAGACCTCAATCGCGGACGGCGGGAGCGGGACCATGCAGAGGTGTTTCTATCCGAACGCAGCAAGAAACGGCTCACCGGTTGGTTACACGGTGTGGTGCGCGGCCGACTATGTTGACTGCCACGAAGGCACTCCCTCCGGCGCATCCGTCTCCATGAGTGGGCTCTCTCTCGGAGCTCCTTCAAGTTGTGAATCCGGGTTGACTGGCGGCGGCACCTCGTGCCCCTCGGGTCAATACTGGA
>MFLS01000017.1:0-2643 GCA_001781625.1 Candidatus Kaiserbacteria bacterium RIFCSPHIGHO2_12_FULL_56_13 | reverse complement strand
TGTGTGGATTCCACGGGCGCGGGCACTGGTACCACCGACTGCACTCAATATGGCAGCGGGTGGCATACGATGGACTCGAGCGGCAACTGTTTTGACTCGGCAATGCAGAATTACAAAACTACCAACGGCACATTGTATTCGTGCGCTTCTACTCCCACCTTCGGATGTTCAACACCGTCTCAAAGCTGTCCCTCTGGCCAGTACTGGAACGGGACCTCATGTGTGACGACGTCTCCAACTGATTGTCCCTCTGGCCAGTATTGGAATGGCTCAAGTTGTATGACAACGAGCACTGATTATTCCGCCCAACAATTAGCATGCACGACAGCAGGCGGAACATGGGATAGCTCTAGCAATTACTGCAACATGCCGAGCTCGTACACGAGCGGTTCGGATGGGTACACTTCAGGTTCGTATGACTATTCGTCGGCCCAATCAGGCTGCACTTCGGCAGGCGGGACATGGGATAGCTCTAGCAATTACTGCAACATGCCGAGCTCCACGGTCTCAAGCGCTCTCTGCCCTTCGGGGAGCGCCTGGACCGGGAGTTACTGCACCAGCGCCCCCACTGGCCCCGCGTCACTCCTTGCGAATGTGCTTTCTGCCATTAGAGCGCTCCTCGGGCTCAACTAGTGCGGAGATTGAAGCGGTGACGACTACTCAAGTATGGTGAGGAGTTTTGCGGGCGAAGTGTGGCCGCGAGTGATACGGACACTCTTTACGGGCACGCGATAGTGACGGGCGACGAGTTCGACAACGCGGCGATTCGCCGCGTTGTCTTTCGCCTTCTCTTTCACCGCGATTTCAAGCCGCTTGCTGTCAACTTCAATCACCGATTCTTTGCGGGCGCCTGCCGTCACTCGTACTCTGATATACATTGGCCTATACTAACCTTGTTATGCACGAGCCGCACGATAAACATGCAGGGCATCATACTGAAGATTTCTTGAAGAAGTTCTGGGTGGTGCTCGCGCTCACTGCCCCCATCATCCTCTACTCTGATTTGCCGGAACTGTTTTTTGGACGGTCTCTCCCGAGTTTCGCCGGCTCACTTTACCTCCAGCTTGCGCTTGGGAGCATTGTTTTCTTTTACGGCGGCTTCGTTTTCCTTAAGGGCGCAGGGAGAGAACTCAAGGCGCGTCTGCCGGGCATGATGACCCTGATCGCGCTTGCGATTACGGCGGCGTACCTCTGGAGCGTCTACGCGACTTTTGCGGGGGAGGAAACGCTGTTTTGGGAACTTGCGACCCTCATCGCCGTGATGCTCATCGGTCACTATGTCGAGATGAGGGCGGTACAGAGTGCGAAGGGGGCTTTACGCGAACTTGCGAAACTCCTCCCTGACACTGTCGAGATAGTGCGCGACGGCAAAACTCTCACCGTCGCCATTAGTGCCCTTAATAAGGGCGACATCGCTCTTGTGAGGCCGGGTGGCAAGATACCCGCCGACGGCAGAGTCGTCGAAGGCGCATCAGAGGTCGATGAGTCGCTCATCACTGGCGAGTCGCGGCCAGTGCCGAAGGGCAAGGGCGCAGAGATCATCGCCGGTTCGATAAATGGCGACGGGAGTTTGCAGGTGAAAATTGAAAAGGTCGGTGCCGAGACCTTTCTTGCGGGTATCGCGCGGCTTGTTGTCGAGGCCGAGGCAAGCAAATCGCGTCTCCAGCTCCTCTCTGATCGCGCCGCCTTCTACCTGACTATGCTTGCGGTAGGTGCGGGCGGCGCGACGTTTGTCACATGGCTCTTGGTAGGAGCAGGGGCGCCGTTTGCGGTTGAGCGCTTGGTCGCTGTCCTTGTTATAGCCTGTCCGCACGCGTTAGGGCTCGCGATACCCCTCGTCGCTTCGATATCGACCACGATGGCGGCCCGAAATGGCTTTTTCATAAAGCGCCGCCTCGCCCTCGAGGCGGCGCGGGGAGTCACGACGGTCTTGTTCGATAAGACGGGGACCCTCACCCGAGGGTCTTTCACCGTTGTGTCGCAGGTCTCGCCTCAAGGGCTCGCCCTTGCCGCCGCAGTCGAGCGCCACTCGGAGCACCCCATCGGCAAGGCAATCGTGGAGGCGGCGCAAAAACAAGGACTCTCGATATCCGAAGCAAAAAATTTTAAGCGCCTCCCCGGGGTCGGCGCAGAGGCCGTGGTAGAGGGTAGGAGAGTGTTCGTCGGCCACCGCGGCGGGGGAGACATACAGGTAGAAGTTGACGGCGTCGTGACGGATCGCATCAAGCTTGCCGACACGCCGCGGCCTGAAGCGAAGGCGGCCGTCAATGAACTTAAAGCAATGGGCCTCACAGTCGTGATGATTACCGGCGACTCCGAAGAGGTCGCGAGGGAGGTGGCGAAGGAACTTGGGATTACCGAATATTTCGCGCGCGTGCGGCCCGAGGATAAGGCGAAGAAGGTCAAACTGCTCCAAGAGAAGGGAGGGAGAGTCGCGATGGTTGGAGACGGCGTCAATGACGCGCCCGCACTTACCCAAGCCGACCTCGGCATCGCGATAGGGGCCGGCACGAATGTGGCGATTGAATCGGCGGGCATTATTTTGGTAAAGAATGACCCACGAGACATCCCGAAGATCATCGCTCTCTCGCGCATGACCTACCGCAAAATGCTCCAGAATCTCTTTTGGGCCACCGGCTACAA
>MFLS01000016.1:4274-5914 GCA_001781625.1 Candidatus Kaiserbacteria bacterium RIFCSPHIGHO2_12_FULL_56_13 | reverse complement strand
AAAAGAATTGAAGAGCTTCCGTGGTCGCGAGTTTGTAAAAAGGCACATTCCGCGGTAGCTCAATGGTAGAGCAGCTCCCTGTTAAGGAGTTGGTTGTAGGTTCGACTCCTACCCGCGGAGCCAGAAATCAAACGGCCGCCCACAGGGCGGCCGTTTTTGTTTTGTGATAAAGTGCTCGGCAGATAGGAGATGAAGCATGAAGAGACCTCAAACTACGAAGGCGCAGAGAGATGCGCTCAAGACACTACGCGCTGGTTTTGCCGAGCAGGGGTACTACATCTTCCCCGTCTCGAAATGGTATCGCGAGAATCGTTTTGAATTCATCGCCGTACCGAAGAGTCGCCCTCAATTCTTCCTCCTTGCACGACCTATGAAGAGCGGGGTCATCGGTATTCACTCGTTTGTCGGAGGAAATAATGCGACCTCTGTCGTCGACTTTCTCCAGAGCAAGGTCGGGGTTCGGCTTGCGTGGCAGGATAAGCCGCTCAAGCCGCGACGGCGAGTGCGCGCGTGGGACGACTTTTTGTCGCCCCAATCAAAAAATGAATATGCCCGCCTCATCGGGTGATTTCTCTTGAGCCGCTCTCACGAGCGGCTTTTCTTCTTTGCCTGTAAGTTCGAATGTGATATTCTCTTTGACGGAAACAAGGTGGGAGACACCGATGAGGCGCCGGACATGGGGTGAGTTTTTCGACTGGTTCTTCCGCTTCCCGGGAAAGTTCATAGATTATTTGCGGTGCTCGGGCATGCTATTCTTTACCCAAGCAATCATCGGCATTTTGCATAACGGCGTTTTTGTGCCCGTTCGTGGCGAAGGATGGCTCGCCATGGCATACGCCTGCATTGCCGGAGGGGTCATCGTCGAACTTCTCCTTCGTATACTACGCTTCCCGCCATGGCTTGCGTTCTCCACGAGTGCGGGGGCAGTGCTCCTTGTGTCCGTGGGGATGCTCCCCGCAAGCCTGACACAAGAGATCCTCATAATCCCCGGGAGCATACTCACGCTACTCTTGTTCTCTCGCGGGATGGAAATCTCTCGAGTAAAAGTTAAAATCCGCTGACAGACGGGATTCGCGTCAGCCGCTCCGAGGACACGGGGCGGCTTTTCTTTTTGGGAATTTCGTGCTACCATCGATCAATGAAGACGCGCGACCTCGATCGAGAGCGAAGCGAGAAGGTGCGCTCTCTCACCGACTTTGTAGAGCGCTACAACGAGAACCTGCCGGCCGCTTTTCCCCGTGCATCTACTACCATATTAGGAGAGTTTCGGAGGGCGTACCCTGCGCTTTTTAAGAAGGATAACGGTGCGTGGTCGCTTGACATCCACCGCAAGAAGGTCATGGACTGGCTCCCCCAGTACTTGAAGTCGCTCTCTAAGCCGTTGTAGCGCTCCTCATCATCGCATCTTGTGATGCTAGTATCTTCGTATGCGCTACGCCGGATTCGCGCCCGTGTTGCTGCTTATTATCGCCGCCCTCGTACTCGCGGGGGGCACGCTCGGATATCGGTATCAATCTCGCATTGACGTTGTCTCCCCCAAAAGCGAGACGGCGGAGAGCGCCCCCGCGACGGAGGACTTGAAGCGCGAGGAGAACACTCCCGATATCGTCAAAAAACCCGTTGAAACAAAAATGACCGAA
>MFLS01000016.1:0-4261 GCA_001781625.1 Candidatus Kaiserbacteria bacterium RIFCSPHIGHO2_12_FULL_56_13 | reverse complement strand
CGGCTGAGTTCGCCATACTTGAACGAGAAATCGGTGAAGTAGAACAGAGTGGCAATTTTTTATCTGAAGCGCACTTTAATCGGCTCATGAGCGACCTGGACGCGCTCTCACAAAGTGGATTTGACCCCGCCCGTGTCCTCGCGCTCGAAGAGCGTGTGGCACAGCATTTTATCAAAGACTCGCCGGGAGCCCCGGCGCCCTCGACGGAAGCGACTTTAAATTGTGTGAGTGACCCCTCCCCCGTTTTTACGAACCATATCACCGACCTTAGCAAAGTGGACTATATCGTGCCGCCGCCTACCATGGGCACGGGGCCAAGCTTGAAAACGCACAGTTATATTGGCACCGATCACACTCGTGTGCCCGTTTATGCGCCTGCCGCCCTGACGCTCGACAACGGCTCTTTCTTCATCGACGGACCCTACTTGATTGAATTTCGCGTGAGTTGTGAGGTGAAAATCCGCTTCGGACATATCACCGAGCCGATCGCAGCAATTAAGAACCTTTTCCCGAGCGAACCGAAATCAGACAGTCGGACCGAGGCCCTCACGCCTCTCACCTTTGCCGCCGGCGACCTCATCGCATACACAACCGGCACAAATATGGCCGGCAACTGGGATTTCGGCGTCTACAACTCGCAAGTCGAAAACCGCTACATTGATAATCCTGACTGGAACGACAGCGCGACCTACACTTCTGCCGTCTGCCCCTTTGACTACTTCACGCCAAACTTGCGGAGCGCTTATGCCGCAAAGTTCAATGCTACCGCCCTCGGCGGTAACCCACCGCATGGCGCTTCTTTCTGCACTCCCTAACTGCCGAGAATGTTGACAAAAAATACGGGCATGCTATCCTATGCGCATCAATCAGAGCTGGATCCAAAAGAAGTGGGGATCGAGCTTCTCTTTCGGCCTTCTGCATTGATGTTAGTAACGTGAATAGGATATCGCTTAACATGCAAGAAGGAACTGTCGCGAAAAAGACGGATAAGGGCTTCGGCTTCATCAAAGTCGAAGGCCGAGAAAAAGATCTCTTCTTCCACGGTAACGAGCTCAAGAACATTTCGTTCGACGAGCTCCAGGAAGGAGACAAGGTCTCGTTCGAGGTCGGCGAAAGCCCGAAGGGCCCTAACGCCACGAACGTCAATAAGATCTAACCGTCTTATCGAAAAAGCGCCCCGAGTTTATCGAGGGGCGCTTTTTCGTTTACCCCGGGCGGCTCCGCAATCGGACTTGCAGATACGTTGTTCGTATGCTATAAAAATCGCTCGTTCTTTTTAGCAAGGGAGAGTACGTTGACCAACGAAACGAACGGCCCCACGGCACCAGAAAACGTCCTTGGGGAAATCACGCGACGGCTTGCCACCATCGCGCCCGACGAGTTTGCGAAACCGGATGGCAAGATCGAGAAGACAGATCATGTCGTCGGGACGATAATGGACGATGACCTGAAACGGCTCTACACCCTTTTCATCTTGACGCATGAGGATACGAGAAAGGCCGTCGCGCGCGGCAAAACCATCCTGTTCGAAATCCTCGGGAAGAGGATCCCCAACAACCCTATCGAAGTGTTGACGATCCTTTCCAAAGACCAGGAAGGGGTTCACTTGTTGGAAAAAAGCCAAGACGAGTTCCTTCGGCTGGACCGATTCTCGGACCTCGTGAAGGACCTCTTTTGGCTCCAGGTCAGACGCCGCTTCCCCGACCTCATGAGCAAGCCGTCAATCGGCATCAGGGAAAATTGGGTCATCTGCTGGACGGAGGATGCCTCCCCGCATATCGAGATACTCGATCTCAACGCCATGTCGCCGGGATTCGCGGAACTCTTCGGACAGCGTGTGCACTAATCTGCGGACAATCATGGAACGCGGCGGGAACCTCGAAAAGGGTTCCCGCTTTTTTTATCGTGTTCGCTTCCCTCCTCTCACCCACTCGGTAAAGCGGCCTGCCATAAGCTCCATCGGGTCGGCCTTTCGTAAGTAGCGGCGGTTCTTTTTCGGCACGAGCGAGTGGTGCGGGAGGGCGTCGAGTTTTTTATCAAGCCACCAGAGATCTGCCTCGTCGGTCACCCACGCCGTGCCGAGCTTCGAAAGATCCAGGGGGTCAGAGTAGCTTTCGAGTGTTTTCTCTCCCGTCGTGTTCAAGAACCATTCGTGAAAGTAGGAAAGGGCGAGCTCGCGCAAGGTCTTGTAGACCGGGTCGCGAAAACGAATGGTCGCATGATTCGTCTTCGAGACGAGGCCCCAATGCCCGTTTCGCTTATAGAGCGCAACGACATGGTCATCATCGTTTGTGTGCGCGCGCAGATCCATGAGGAGCGGCTTCTCACCGTGGAGCCAAAGGGTAAGCGTAGCGAGGAGAGCGCCCTCAATACAGGAGGCCCTATTCATGCGCAAGACCCGACGGGGGGACATGTGCGTCTCTCCCTTTTCTTCAAAATTGAAAGGGATGTCGTCGAGAAAATCCTGAATCTTCACGGGCGTCGAGAGGCGCTGCAGGGTCGCGAGTTCTTTTTTCGTCAAACCAAACGCACTACGCATACCCTCGAGTATACTCGAGGAAAGGATAGGCGTATCGCCCTTTTTACATCCCTCCTACCGAACAGTACTTGCAATCCTGCTTGTGCTTGATGGCAAGCCACAAGGCCGAGAGGCCGACTAAGACATAGACGATCCACTCGACGATCGGCCAGCTTCCGAGAATCATGTGGACGACATTCCAGTCGCTCCCCGCAAACGCTCCGATACCGATGAGGCCCCAGTTGAGGCCGCCGATGATCGTGAGGGTGAAGGCAACCAAGTGCACACCTTTTCCGTTCATGATGAGAAGTGAGTTAAGGCCCGTAACGGACCATGCCATAAGTATGACTGATTTCGTACGGAAAAAACGCCCCCCTGTTGATAGCGTTATTTGAGGGCAAGCCCGGAGGCGCCGACGGCGGCCGCAAGCACAGCTTGCGAGCGAGGGAGATATGAGGGCTTTGAGAGGTCTATCTTGCCCACGATACGAATCGTCACCTCCTCGCAAAAACCGAGTGTGCGGGCATTGCTCTCCTTATCAAAAAGGATATCGACGGTGTTCGTGATGCGTGCATTCATCGTGTCGGCAATCACGCGATAGCCGATTTTTGAGGCAACCTTGTCGAGGCCGCAGTTTCCCTGCCCTTCTCTCGGTTCGACAGCGATAATGGTGCCGAACGGCAGTTCACGAGCGAGGTCGCGCGAGCGCGCAGCAACGACGGCAGGGTTTGCAACAGCACCCGAGGCCGTCACCCCGGGGTCGCCGTCGGTTTGGTGGGGTACGGCGTTATACGCCGTGAGGGCGACCTCAAGCGTCGGCAAGGCGGGCGCAGAGGCATGCCCAGCGCTACCGGTCAAAATAAAAAAGGCCATGAGGCCCGTTAAGATAAATGTAGGCACGAGTATATATAAACATACTGGAACTCCTCTGTCAAGCCCTCACATTCCCCATGCTACGCTGAAGCAATGCCGTTTGTTGATGCGATTATCCTCGGCGTCATCGAGGGAGCTACCGAATTCTTGCCCATCTCTTCGACCGGACACCTTATCCTCGCCAATGAACTCTTGGGGAACGCACCGACCGAATTCGCAAAAACCTTTGAAATCGTCATCCAGCTCGGCGCTATTCTCGCCGTCGTCGCCT
Organism: Candidatus Kaiserbacteria bacterium RIFCSPHIGHO2_12_FULL_56_13; assembly: GCA_001781625.1. Classification (GTDB taxonomy): domain Bacteria; phylum Patescibacteriota; class Minisyncoccia; order Phycocordibacterales; family Phycocordibacteraceae; genus C7867-001. Next base: position 599 of record MFLS01000016.1, on the reverse strand, counting down.
TGTATGTGCGCGCTTTCCTCGATATCGAGAAGCTGAAAAAAATCATCGTTGCCTTTATTCCCACTGGGCTTATCGGCTTTGCGCTTTACCCTATCGTGAAAACATATTTACTCGAAAGCATCCCTGTCGTACTTGGCGCGCTCGCGATTGGCGGCGTTGTCCTCATCGTGTTCGATTATTTTCACCGAGAGCGCGGCGGCGAGCTTGTTGAAAAGCCGATGTCTTATCGCGACGCGGCTCTTATCGGACTCTTTCAAGCGATTTCTATCATCCCGGGCGTTTCAAGAAGCGCGGCGACTATTTTGGGCGGCCTTGCCCTCGGCTATTCGCGGACAGCTATCGTCGAGTTCTCTTTTCTCCTTGCGGTGCCCACCATGCTCGCCGCTTCGGGCTATGACCTCTTCAACTACGGCTTTACCTTCACGAACGGGGAGTGGCTCACGCTCCTCATCGGCTTTGTCATCTCTTTCATCGTCGCGGTTATTGCGATCCGCTGGCTCCTCCACTATGTGAAAAATCATTCTTTCACCGCGTTTGGCATCTACCGCATCCTCCTCGCTGTGATTTTTCTCATGTTCATCCTTTAAGGAATGTTATCG
>MFLS01000015.1:7611-9767 GCA_001781625.1 Candidatus Kaiserbacteria bacterium RIFCSPHIGHO2_12_FULL_56_13 | reverse complement strand
TCGCGCCTCGCGGACTCGGCGCTCGCCCGGCGCGAGGACGCGCCGGGCTGAATTGCGGGGGGGGGGAAATCCGAATGCACTTCCTGAATACAAAAACGCGGCGGGAGGAGGGGACGGGGGAGGAATCCCGCCGCGTCCAAATTTCGTTGTGGCACTAAAATTATTGCATCGGAGGTGGTGGCGGACGTCTGATAGACGCGTCTTCTGGCGGAAAAGGTGGGGGCAACTCCTCTTCATCGTCAAGGGTTTCTACTGACTGGGATTCCGACATGGTTTCGACGGACTGGTTTTCAGGAAACTTCTCCTCGATTATTGCACGGACAAGATTCTCAAAACGATCAGCTCGTTCTCTGATTGCTCCTACTTCCTCTCCTGCGGTCATTGCTTTACGCTCTACGAATCCAGCACTGGTGTCGGCCGATCGCTTGTCAATTCCATGAGCACGCTTCCACTCGTACATGGCTTTTGTCGGATCTCCCCCGGAGTAGAAAATGATCTTTGATGGTTTCTTATCTGGGTGGGCAGAAAAATATGCGCTCCAGTATTCTTCCGATGAAACTGTATTTTTCGCTTCTGCGAAACGGGTTCCCGATTCTTCCAATACGCTATCAATCGCACGTTCGTAATTCCCCTGACGTTCCCGCTCATCGTGCCGATTGCCTGCGTTTCCAAAATTGCCCGCATTACGATAGTCAAACAACTTACTAAGAATGCGGTCGTCAGAGATTCCGGTAATTTCTTTGATTTTGTCGCGAATAGGCAACAATGCTTCGAGAACATCTTTACGCGCGTAACTGTCCCAGTTAGAGTTACCCAATTCACTCTCCCAGGTCGAAGGCGAGGGCAGTTTTTCCGAAGTCGAGAGGCGGCCTAGCCGCTCCTGAATCTGTTGCATGTAAGCAGGCATTTTTGGCGAGTCAGTAAGTTGTTTTAAACTTTCAACTGCGGCGGTGTTTTTCAGAGGTTTTTTATCAGGACCGATTTCGTAGCGAGAACCAGTTTTCGGATCAACTTGCGCGTCCTTGGGAATAAAGACAAGGCCCGCATCGAGTTTCATGCCATGGTCTTCTTGCGAAAGTACCCAGGCGTCATTGTGTTGATCACCGATTTTCTCTGGCGCAATATCGCCATGACTAAAATGATATTGTGAACCGACAAAAGCCGATGGATACGCAATAAAAATCTCGTTGCCTTTTTCAGACCCGTAATAATGATCGGCGACTTCTTCAGCAGCGAAATGAACTGCTGCCTTATCAGCGTAACTGCCTTGTCCACCGCGCATATACGAATCGAGTACATTCAGAGCTTCTTCGCGTGTTTTTGGCAATTCACCGCTGCGCTTCGAACGTAAAATTTCCAATATCGTTTCCTCCTTACCGTTTTCGGCAAATTTAATTGCAAGCGGCGATTTCAATGCCCCGTCATCCAACATTTTCTCGAAACCATTATGGAATGCTCCTTCTCCTGCCGTGTGTTCCCACATACCGGTATGGTCGCGTACACCTTGCCTCGTTACATGCGTCACCATTTCCGAAGGGAAACGTTTCATTAAGAGCGCGTAATCTTCGACAGAAAGGGAGGCGAGATGTTCCTCCGTAAACAACTTTTTAATATCCTCCTTGCTGTATTCTGTCCTGACCCAACGCTGTTTTTCCTTCGCGTAAAAAGTGTCGATTGCGTCTTGGCCAGAACGATTTGGATCGCGAGAGGCAATTGACGCCTCAATTTCTGTTTTCTGTGCCTGCGCCATTCCAAGCGACTCTTTGACCGCCCGCATTTTAAAATAATCTTTCGTTTTGTTCAGAAACGAACCATTATTGTACTCGTCGAGTTGCTTCTCAATGTGTTCGACTTGTTTTTCTAACTCACTTTGCTCGCGTCGTTCTTGCGAATGTTCAGCACGTTCCGCACGAATTTTTTCTGCCAAAGCAGTGCGCTCCTCGATATTATTTTCGCGTGAAAATTCCTTCACAAATCCCGGTGCGTTCGATTGTGGGACTTCTTCTTGTGTCGGCTTTGAAGCGCTCGGTATTCCTTCGGGCATGGGTCTATTCTACACCGCCACAACGAAATTTGGACGCGGCGGGATTCCTCCCCCGTCCCCTCCTCCCGCCGCGTTTTTGTATTCAGGAAGTGCATTTGGATTTCCCCCCCCC
>MFLS01000015.1:0-7580 GCA_001781625.1 Candidatus Kaiserbacteria bacterium RIFCSPHIGHO2_12_FULL_56_13 | reverse complement strand
GGAGGCGAGCCGTACGAAATGGGTTCGGATAAGGGATATAATTTCACCGCCAACAAAAACGCCGCGCGAACGCGGCGTTTTTGTTAGGAGATTTTGAGAATCCTAAAAATCCATACCGCCCATGTCGGGGGCTTCGCTCTCTTTCTTTTTGGGCTCCGGCAGGTCAGCAATGGCCGCCTCGGTCGTAAGAAGAATGGCGGCGGCAGAGACAGCATTTTCAACCTCCATACGCACTACTTTTGCGGCGTCGATGATGCCCTTGGCAAGCATGTCCTCTACCACTTCGCCCGTAAGCGCATCGTAGCCTGCATTCGCTTTGCCCATCTGCACTTTAGCGACCAAGACAGCCGCATCATCTTTGCCGGCATTTAGGGCGATTTGCGTGAGCGGCATTTCAAGGGCGCGCACGACAATGTCGTAGCCGGTTTTCTCGTCACCCGAGAGTTTTGCACTCGCGTCAGCAAGCTTTTTCGAGATCTTGGCGAGGGTCGCGCCGCCACCCGCAACGACGCCCTCCTCCATCGCGGCCTTAGTCGCCTTCACCGCATCATCGATCTTGTCTTTCAAATATTTCATCTCTGTCTCGGTCGCGGCACCGACCGAGATCACCGCGACCCCGCCCGAGAGCTTGGCGATGCGCTCTTCGAGTTTCTCCTTGTCGTATTTCGAATCGGTCGTCTCGAGCTGTTTCTTCAGCTGATTGATGCGCGTTTCGATATCGGCCTTCTTGCCCTTACCGCCGACAATAGTTGTCGTGTCTTTAGTTGCGACAACACGTGTTGCTCTCCCGAGCATCGTCAGAGTTGCACTCTCAAAAGTGATACCCACTTCGTCTGAAATGACTTGCCCACCGACAACGATTGCAATGTCAGCGAGCATCTCCTTCTTTCGGTCGCCGTAGCCAGGCGCCTTGATGGCAATCGCATTGAAGGTGCCGCGAAGTTTGTTGAGAACGAAGGTTGTCAAAGCATCGCCCTCGACATCTTCAGCGATGATGACAAGCTCTTTCTTGCCGCTCTGCGCCACCTTCTCGAGGAGCGGGAGGATCTCCTGCACATTGCTTACCTTTTTATCGGTGATTAAAATGAGCGCGTCTTTGGCGACGGCCTCCATGCGCTCGGCGTTAGTGACCATGTAGGCCGAGACATAGCCCTTGTCTATCTCGAGGCCTTCGACGACCTCATACGAGAGCTCGGTGCCGGGCGACTCTTCGACCGTGACGACGCCGTTCTTGCCGACCTCTTCGACCGCTTCAGCGATGATGGTGCCCAATTTCTCGCTCTCGGCCGATATTGAGGCAATGTGCTTGACATCGCTCTTACCAGAAACGGCCTTGCTCGCCTTCTTGACCTCGGCGACTGCGGCCTCCCTCGCCCTCTCCATCCCCGCGCGTATCGCCATCGCGTTCGCGCCCTTCAGCACATGCGAGAGGCCATCGGCAACAAGAGCCTCGAGGAGGACGACCGAGGTCGTCGTGCCGTCCCCCACTCCGTCGTTCGTCTTACTTGCCACCTCCTTCACTATCTCGGCGCCCATGTTCTCGAACTTGTCTTTCAAGCTTATTTCTTTTGCAATCGAGACGCCGTCGTTCGTGATACGCGGGCCTCCGTAACTCTTTTCAAGGACGACATTGCGACCCTTGGGGCCAAGGGTCACCTTGACCGCGCGGGCGGCCTGCGCGATGCCCGAGGCAAGCTTTTTGCGCGCGTCTTCGCTATAGAGGATTTGCTTTGCCATATGCTAGTTCTTGATGAGCGTTATATCTGATTCAGAGAGGATGTAATACTCGGTGTCATCTATCTTGATGGGCTCGTCCCAGGGCTTCTTGAAATAGACCTTGTCGCCCTTCTTGACCTCCATCGGGAGACGAATGCCATTGTCGCTCAAGCGCCCGGGCCCTACAGCGACCACCTCTCCTTCAATCGGTTTCTCTTTGCCCTCGGCAGGCAAGATGATGCCCGAGGCAAGCTTTTTCTCCCCGCCGGCTTCGGCAGGGCGGACGACCACGCGGTCGCCAAGGGGTTGTATCGAAAGCTTTTTCGTCTGCGTCATGATTCTTAAAAGCTAATGCGGCTCGAGTATATAGAACTTGCTTGTTTGACGCAAGGCATGGTAGAGTGGGGGTAAAGATGGAGGCACTCGTATCGGCACTGCCGTACGCGATTATTGCCCTCGCCCTCCTCCTCATAATCGGCATCGTGCTACAGCAGCGCGGTTCGAGTTTGGGTGGAGCCTTCGGCGGTGACAATTTCGCGTCAACTTTCTACAAGCGCCGCGGCGCAGAGAAATTTCTATTTAACGCGACGGTCGTTGTCGCGATTCTTCTCGTACTCGCCGCCGCCACGAACTTCCTTCTTACCTCTTCATGAGCTCTGGGAGCGAGTATGCTCGCCAAGTAAATGAGCGTTTTGCTCCTTTGCGCGAAAAGCTCGCGCGCTCTTACCGAGTCGCCTTTTTTGAGCGGCTCGAGGCCCACCTCGCCGCACTCTCAAAAGGCGACCGCGCGATCGTCTATGCGCTCGCCGCGATAGTAGTCATCGCGACTACCGTTGGCCTCTACGCCCTCGAACAGAAGCTCTTAGTGCCTATCCCCGCGTACGGCGGAACCTTGGTCGAGGGCGCGGTCGGCAGCCCGCGCTTCGTGCATCCTTTGCTTGCGATTTCAGACGCCGACCGCGATCTGACCGCACTCACCTACGCCGGGCTCATGGGCATCTCCGGAGACGGCGCTCTTGTCTCGGTCATCGCCGAGAGCTACGAGATCTCGCCGGATGGCAAGACCTACACCTTTACGATTCGCGAAGACGCGGCCTTTTCAGACGGTACCTCGATTACCGCGGACGACGTCGTCTTCACCGTGCAAAAGGCCCAAGACCCGTCTCTCAAAAGCCCGGAGTTCGCGAATTGGAGTGGCGTGACCGCCCTTGCAGAAGGCACGCGCACGGTCTCCTTCACTCTCGCGAAGCCCTATGCCCCATTTCTCGAAAACACCACACTTGGTATCCTCCCCGCCCGCCTTTGGCGAGGGATACCCGTCGAACAATTCCCCTTCTCTGCTCTCACCTTAGAGCCAGTCGGTGCCGGCCCCTTTAAGCCCGCTCGCATCGTCCGAGACGCCTCTGGCCTCGTCGAGAATTACGCACTCGTAGCCAATGCCCGGTATCCTCTGGGGCGGCCTTATCTTTCAAGCATCAAACTCCGCTTCTTTTCTCGCGATGAAGATCTCTCAAAGGCGCTCGCGAACGGGAGCGTCGATAGCACCTACGGCCGTCCAGAGGGGGGCACGCTCACTGCCCCCTATGCGCGCGTCTTCGGCGTCTTTTTCAACTCAAGCAGCAACGCCGTCTTCGCGCGTCTTGAAGTGCGGAAGGCGCTCTCGCTTGCCCTCGACCGATCGATTATCGCGCAGCAGGTCTTAGGCGGTTACGCGACGCCCCTTATCGGGCCCGTGCCGCCAGGGAGTGACATTACGCCGACGTCGGTGCCCTCGTTCGCTGACCAGACTGCCGAGGCGGCGCGCATACTTGAGAACAACGGCTGGCGCTACGACCGCGCGACACGCGCATGGGTGCAGGCGAGCGCTAAGCTCTCTCTCGAGAGGTTCACTGTCAAGACCTCTAATGTGCCCGAGTTGAAGGCGGTCGCGAGCGCAGTAAAGGCCGATTGGGAGCGGCTCGGTATCCCCATTGACATCGAGCTCTATGAACCGGGAGATCTGAACCAAAACGTGATCCGTCCCCGCAAATACGACGCTCTCCTTTTCGGCATGGTCGTCGGCCGCGATAAAGATCTCTATGCTTTCTGGAGTTCGCAAGAGCGCAACGACCCGGGCCTCAACATCGCCCTCTATGCCAATAAGACCGTCGATGCCTTGCTTGAAGAAGCGCGGCAGACGAGCGACCCGAAAGAGCGTCTTGCCGACCTGCAAAAGATCGAAGACGCGATCGCGGCCGATTACCCGGCGGCATTTACGCACGCACCACATTTTGTCTACCTGGTGCCCACAGAGCTTCGAGGTGTTGCTCTCCCTCAAATCACTACGCCCTCTGACCGATTCGCTGCAGTGAGAGAGTGGCACGTGAGAACTGAATCTGTCTGGCCGTTTTTTATACCTAACCCATAACCCTATGAACCCAATCCCAACCCCTTCTCCTCGCCCTGCTCCCGCCCCGGGGAGACCCTTTGCGCCTCCTCACGGCGGGCGACCTTTTCGCGGCCTGCCCGACCAGGGCCGCGGCGGCGGGCAGGGCCCGCGCGGCCCCCGCCGCGCGGGCGGCCGTGGCGGGCGACCCGGCAATGTCCGTCGACGGATCGAGCGCATGCTCCGGCGCCCGACCGCGCCGCTTCGTAAGCCTCAAGGCGCCGAATACTACCCCGAGGCCCCTGCCGCAAACACAATGCGCGTCGTCCCCCTAGGGGGCGTCGAGGAGGTCGGGCGTAACATGCTCGCGCTCGATGTGAATGGCGACATCTTTGTGTTCGATATTGGTTTCCACTTCAGGGTCGAAGACGATGCGCCGGGCGCCGACTACACGCTCCCCAACAGCAAGTACCTTGAGAAGAACCGTGAGAGAGTCCGCGCCGTCATCATCACGCATGGCCATCTCGATCACATCGGCGGCATCCCCTTTATTCTCCCGAGGATCGGGAACCCACCGGTCTACACCCAGCGCACGACGGCCATCATGATCGCGAAGCGGCAAGAGGAGTACCCTGACCTCCCCAAGCCCGAGATCATCACGGTCGAAGCCGGGCAGTCCATCACCATCAGCAATACGCGTATGACATTCTTTCCCGTCACGCACTCGATCCCCGACTCGATGGGCGTCTCGGTTGAGACCCCGTACGGCAACATCGTCGTCTCAGGCGACTTGAAGCTCGAACACGAAGAGGGCGTCCCGACCGCGCACGAACAAAAGGTGTGGGGCGAGCTTGCGAAAAACAAGAACCTCCTCTTTATCGCCGACTCGACGAACGCCGAGAAAGACGGCTTTTCTATCCCTGAAAAACGCGTTCAGCAAACGCTCGAAGAGATCATCAAGACCGTCTCGGGCCGCCTCATCATCGGCACCTTCGCTTCGCAGTTCGAACGCATGATCCGCATCATCCAAGCGGCCGAGAAGTACGGTAAAAAGGTGGTGACCGAAGGGCGCTCGATCCGCACCAATATCGAGATCGCACAGAAGGCTGGCCTCCTCGAGGTCGCAAAGGACACGATCATCCCCGCACAAGCGATCGGCGACTATCCGCCCGACAAGATCGTGATCCTCTCAACAGGAGCACAGGGTGAGGAGTTCGCGGCCCTCATGCGCATCGCAACCAAGCAACACAAACATATCCAGTTCAGCGAGCGCGATACGATCGTCCTCTCCTCGTCGATCATCCCCGGCAACGAGATATCCGTACAACGCTTGAAGGACAACCTCTACCGCAACAGGGTGACGATCATCCACTACCGCTCGTCAGATGTGCACTCGACCGGCCACGGCAACACGGGGGAGCTCGTGTGGATGAACAAGCAGGTCAATGCGAAGTTCTTCATGCCCGGCTACGGCTACTACTCGATGACCACTTGTCACGCGAAGGCGGTCGAGCAGAGCGGCTTTCCGCGCGAGAACATCATCCTCGCCGACAACGGCTCGGTCATCGACATCGAAGACGGGGAGCGGTTTAACATTCACAAGCAGAAGGTGCCCGCAACTCCGCTCGTGGTCGATGGCTTTGCCGTGGGCGATATGCAGGAGGTCGTGATACGCGACCGGCAGATGCTCGCGAAAGACGGCATGTTCGTCATCATCGCGACCGTCAATCTTAAGACGGGCAAACTCCGCAAATCGCCTGACATCATTTCGCGCGGCTTCATTTACCTGCGCGAATCGCAAGATCTCTTAAATCAAGCGCGGCTCCTCATTAAAAAGACCGTCGAGGATTCAACGCGCGGCATGAACCCGATCGACCTCGATTATGTGAAGAATCAACTTGCCGACACTCTGACAGGGTTTCTCTTCAGTCGCACGAATAAAGCGCCGATGGTGATCCCGGTCTTAATCGGGATGTAGGAGGGCAGATGCGGGACGCCCCACCCGAGGGTGGGGCGTCCCTGCCCGTTCATTCTCATGGGGTTACAGATCCCCAAATTATAAGTAGTCCTTTGTGTGTCAGGCATCCCGCCTGCACGAGTATGGACTGTAGTGTAAGTTTAGGATCTGCCCGGAGAACGAACCTGTCTTCAGTGTTTCGTGAGTTGTTTTCTCTGTCAAGCAAAATCTGCGGAAAAACCTGTCGAAAAACTGTGGAGAACCCTGTATAACGCTTTTCACCGCGCGAGCGCGAACGTTTTACTACGTTTTTGTATAAGACCTTCTTCTGTGAGAGCGGCGAGCGCGCGCTTTACCTGCAGTCGGCGCGCGGCACCGAGGAGGTTTTCGAGTGTCGTTTTGCCTTGACGTCTCTTCGTGAGAGCCCGCACGATCGCACCGCGCGCCTCGCGAAGTGAGCCCGTGAATCTCGATTGCTTGATGTACCGTCGGCTCTTCTTGTTCAACTTCACTCCCTCCTCTTTGAGGTGCGCGCCGTAATCCATGAGCGCCCAATACCACTCGCACGCCCTCCCCTTAGGGAGGGCGTGCTTGAGTATCCTCTCGATTTCGCTGTCAGAAACCTTTTGTGCGTTGGTATGATATATCATACCAGCTGACGCATTGAAGAAATGGTGAATGACTGCTGTGCGGGTGTTCGTTTCAACCAACATGACATTGTGGCTGAAGGCGAATGCCGCAACGGCACGCGCCGTGTAAGGGCCGGCTCCTGACAGTTTTTCAAATGCAGCCGCGTTTTGCGGCATCCCGCGCTTCATAATCTCCTTCGCCGCTTGGTGGAGCATTTTTGCCCGGCGATTGTAGCCAAGCCCCTGCCACACCTTGAGTACTGCCGAAAGCGGCGCTCGCGCGAGTGCTTGAGGCGTAGGGAATCGTTTTAAAAACTGCTTATAAAATGGGACGACACGCTCCACTTGCGTCTGCTGGAGCATCATTTCTGAAACTAGAATCTCGTACGGGTCACGGGTCTGCCTCCACGGCAAGGTGTGTCTACCGTGTTTTTTATAATGCACCCACACTATTTTCCTGAAATCCGTATACGACACGCCTGTATCGTACCGTCATTTGCACAAAAAATAAAAAGGACGCTATAGGCGTCCTTTGCAAAACGAACAAAGATCAGGAATCCCGGCTCCTGGATGACAGACCGTGCTTAGCACTTGTCGCAGGTGTGGAATGGTTTTGGCCTCGTTAAAAGCCCCCCAGACCAAGAACCCGCGACACCCGTTGGGATGCCAGCCTGCGCTCCAAAGAGCCGGGACTGCGAATAGATTATTCTCGCCCAAGTCTAAAGTCAAGCGAGATATTCACCCTGCTTTGGGCCAGCGTTTGAGGGCAAGGGGCCAGAGCTTTGTAAGGGGGTGATTGGCGCAGTCGTGGGGGCGGGCGGGGCAAATATAACGGCCGTAGAGGACGAGGCCATTATTTACATACTTCCAGTCTTCTTTCGGGATGAGGGCCTCCAAATCTTTTGAAATCTTT
>MFLS01000014.1 GCA_001781625.1 Candidatus Kaiserbacteria bacterium RIFCSPHIGHO2_12_FULL_56_13 | reverse complement strand
CTCCTTCAACTCGCCCTACGGCGCGTGCCTCTCTTGTAACGGCCTTGGGACCGAATCCTTCTTTTCAGATGAACCGTGTCCTACTTGTTTGGGGAAGCGGTTACGCCCTGAATCACTCCGCGTTTATTTGAAGTCGAGAAAAGACAAAACCTTAGGCAAGAATATTGTTGACTTCGCGAGCATGTCTATCAAGGAGGCGAAGAGTTTTGTCGATGAGCTCGAACTCTCGGAGATGAAAAAAGACATCGCTCTCCCAATCTTGAAAGAGATTGATAGCCGGCTCGTCTTCATGTTGAATGTCGGCCTCGATTACCTCACGCTGAATCGCTCGGCGGCGACACTCTCCGGCGGCGAGGCGCAAAGAATCCGTCTTGCTTCGCAACTTGGCTCGGGCTTGACCGGTGCCTTGTATGTGCTTGATGAGCCCACGATATGTCTCCACCGGAGAGACAATAACCGCCTCATCAAGACACTCCTCGTTTTGAAGGATCTGGGTAACACGATTATCGTCGTCGAGCACGACGAAGACACAATTTTTTCGGCCGACTATCTCGTTGATATCGGCCCCGGGGCGGGGACCCACGGCGGCAAGATCGTCGCCGCGGGCTGGCTCGATGACCTGCTTACCGCGAAAGGTCTACCAGCTGGCGGATCTCTCACGCTTGACTATCTTCGGGGCGACAAAGAGATTGCGGCGCCCGAAGAGCGTCGCACAAGTGAAAAAGGGAAGATACAGGTGCGCGGCGCAACGTTACATAACCTCGTCAATCAGAATGTAGATGTCCCGCTGGGGAAACTCGTCTGTATCACCGGCGTATCGGGGAGTGGTAAGTCCACGTTTCTTTACAATATTTTGCACCGGAATCTCGCGGCGCGCTTTAGGCAACGCGACGCGAAACTCCACCATGTCGCCTCGATTGCGGGCACCGAATACGCGAGCCGAGTCGTGCTTATTGACCAATCGCCAATCGGCCGCACGCCCCGCTCGAACCCCGCAACTTACACGGGCGCGATGAGTCACATTCGCGATCTTTTCGCCGCCACGAGCGAAGCGCGCGCGAGGGGGTGGCGGCCGGGCCGCTTCTCCTTCAACGTGTCGGGCGGGCGCTGTGAGGCCTGCCAGGGTAACGGCGAAATCGCAGTCGAGATGCACTTCCTCCCGACCGTATATGTCACCTGCGATGTCTGCGAAGGGAGGCGATTTATGAAAGAGACGCTCGAAGTGACCTATCGCGGCAAGAATATCTATGAAATTTTGCAAATGACGATTGAGGAGGCAGAGAAGTTTTTTGCCGATATTCCGGCGGTGAACGACCGACTCCAGAGCTTAAACGCGACCGGCCTCGAGTACCTCACGCTAGGGCAAAGCGCGACAACGTTATCAGGCGGCGAAGCCCAGCGCGTCAAAATTGCAAGCGAACTCTACCGCCCGCTCACGATGAAAACCATCTATCTTCTCGATGAACCGACGGTCGGCCTCCACTACGAAGATGTGCACAAGCTCATCGATATCTTGCAAGAGCTCGTGCGAAGAGGAAATACAGTTGTCGTTATTGAGCATAATCTCGACGTCGTGAAGAACGCCGATTATCTTATCGATTTCGGCCCCGAAGGGGGAGAGAAGGGCGGGCGGGTGGTCGCAAAGGGGACGCCCGAAGAAGTCGCTGATACCGAGGGCTCGTATACGGGCGAATACCTCGCAAAAGTCTTGAAACGAAAAGGCAAAAAGTGAAGGTGGGGATAGCCGTTTGCAAACATCTGCTAGTATTAATTTTTTAGAAGCTCTCCTCGGGGGTACCAATGTCAGAAACGACCTCTTCCGTCCACGCGGGCACACAAGCACCCAGCTGGACGCTTGAAGATTTTATTCGCGAGTATGCTCATGCGTACCCCGGCAACAACACAGATTTTGTTCGACGCTGGGCGGGATTCCATTTCGCGAACTTTGTCGCAAATGGCACCATTCCCGACTTTATGAGGCATGTATAGCGAAAGGACCCGCGCAAGCGGGTCCACTTCTTTTCGATACAAAATAAAAAAACCGATGCGACGGGAGGGGCCGGATTGCCCCTACCCACGCATCGATCGCGCTCGCACACCTCGATATGAAATATATATGTATTAAATAACTTGTCAAGTATTAAAAACTCATCACATACCGCACACTAGAAAGATGGAGCGGAGGCAATTAGCGAAATATGACCTGCCGGATGTGCCGGGAGTCTATTTGTTTAAGCAGGGGAGGAAGGTCTTGTACGTAGGGAAAGCATCAATCCTTCGCGACCGCGTGCGCTCGTATTTCGATGACGACCTCATCGCCACCCGGGGCCCGCGCATCGTCGATATGATTACCAAAGCTACTGGTATGATATATCATACCACCCCGACGGTCTTAGAGGCCCTCATGCGCGAGGCCGCGCTCATCCGTAAGTATTGCCCGTATGCGAATGTCGAGGGCAAGGACGACAAGACTTTCTTGTATGCGGTGATTACGGGCGAGAGGATACCGCGCGTCTTGATGGAGCGCGGTTCGAATCTCGACTTCAAGGCAAAAAAACTGGAAGGGCAAAAATTAAAGGCACTCTATGGCCCCTTTACTTCAGGAGCGCAACTTCATGAAGGTTTGCGGCTCATCCGCCGTATCTTTCCCTTTTTTGATACACCAAAACCCGTGGGTTACAAAGGGAAGCACCAACAAGCGCGCGTAGAGTTCAATACCCAGATAGGGCAGTACCCGCGCGCGTTCGATAAAAAGAGTTATGCGCGCTCGATACGGCATGTGAGAATGTTTCTTGCCGGCAAGACAAAAGAACTTCGGCGTCTGCTTGAAAAGGAGATGAAGGAGGCGGCAAAAGAAGAGCGATTCGAGGAGGCGGGACAGATGCGGCGTCAGCTCTTCGCGCTTGACCACATTCAGGACGTGTCGCTTATTCGTGATGAAAACAGATATCCACAAAATGTAGCGACCACTACAAGTCGTGGATACCGGATTGAAGCGTATGACACCGCGCATATTTCAGGAACGAACGCGGTCGGCGTTATGGCAGTGGTCATTGATGGGATACCGGTAAAGAAAGAGTACCGCTCCTTCCGAATCAGAGGGTTCAAGAAAAATGACGACATCGGCTCTTTGAAAGAGATACTTTCGCGCCGGCTTGCACACCCCGAGTGGCCGTATCCACACGTCATCGTTGTTGATGGCGGCAAAGCGCAAAAAAGGGCAGCCGAAAGAGTGCTTGCTGAAGCGAGTGTGGTAATACCGGTCGTGGCAGTCGTTAAAGATGAGAAGCATCGCCCGCGCGAAGTTCTGCCTGCCGGCAGACAGGCCTCGGTGCACGGGGTAGGCATCTCTGATGTCATCCTTGCGAACAGCGAAGCACATCGTTTCTCGCTCCGGCTTCATCAGGCCGCGCGAAAGCGCGCGGCACGTTTCTGATCACATCCACACCCCACCGTCTTGCAGTTGGTGAAGAGGGAGTATCATAAGAGACATGTTCGGGCACTTTCTCCGATCTCTCCTCATGGGAGCGTTATTCTTTTTTATCGCTCCGCTTGCGGGCGTTGCCCAGTCGGCGGGTACCTGTACGTGCACCTTTACCTACACGAGCAGTGATTCATGCGATACATCTATCTCGAACAATCAGCGCAGTAACATAACCGAAAGCGAATGTTATAACTCTCTCGCCTGTGACGATGGCGACCCGGTATGGCTTGATCCCTACGGCTACACCGATTGTTCGTGGACCGCGAACTCACAAGCGCCGGGGCCTGACCTCATCGTTTCTGTTAACGTCAGTTCAAGTCCGAACCCGCCCATGCCCGGCGCATCAGCGATCCTTTCTGCAACGGTCGAGAACATCGGCACTGTCGCCGTCGGCGGGACCTTTACGAATGTCTTTCAAATAGATAATGACGCCGACCATACGACCGTCTTTGCCGCAGTTATAGATGCCACACTCTCTCCGAACCTTAACCCAAGCGGAACCGACCCCACATCGGCAACCTATACCTTTCCGGAAAATGGGACCTATTATATCCGCGCCTGCGCCGATAACGATGCCAGCATGGGAGGGACTCGCGCCGAGTCAAACGAGGGTAACAACTGCGGCAGTTGGGTCAGCATCTCGATTAGCGACGGGTCGTCGAGCGGAGACGAAGGCGGCACCGGTTGCAGTTGCACATGCTATTGCAACAATATCGGTTCTCCAAACGAAGCCCAGTATGTGGTCCTCACGGGAGAGGTAGATTGCAGTACTATCGGGGACCCGACCGCCGCCTGTAGTGATGTGTGCGTGACGAATGATACCTTTAATGATGTAGACCCGGCGCATACGGTACTCAACAGTTGCCAAGTGGAAGGGGGAGGTTCTACCGAATGCTCCGACGGCGTAGACAACGACAGTGATGGTCTCATCGATTACCCGCAAGATCCCGGCTGTACGTCGGGGGATGACCCGATTGAAAGTCCGAATCCTAATTTTCCCGATCTCATCTCCTCTTCTGTCACGCCCACAAATGCAACCGCTAACACCACAACGACCTACTCGGCAACCATTTCAAACATCGGTTCCGCGAGCGCCGGAGCTTCAACCGCGCTCCTTCAGAGCGCGAACGATGCGTCCGGCACTGGCGCCGCCGACCGTGGCACGGCCGCGGTTGCTACTCTCGCCGCAAGCGGTTCAGCTACCGCTTCATTTTCATACTCTTTTTCTTCCACAGGCACCTTCTACCTGCGCGCCTGCGCCGACAAAAGTTCAGCGGCAAACACGGGCATCATTGCTGAATCGAATGAAGGGAACAACTGCGGAGCGTGGACGGCGATAACGGTGACGACGCTCCCCGCTCCTGTCAATGGTTCTTGCTCCGCTATTCACTACGCCTGCACCGTCGGCACGAGCGCCAGCAACATCGACGGTGCAACTAATTGGACGTGGACCTGCAACGGCTCGGGCGGTGGCGCGAACGCTTCATGTTCAGAACCAAAGCCCTCGACCGTGGTGGACGGCGCGTGCGCCATCACCCATTACGCCTGCACGGCTGGCGCGAGTGCCAGCAACATCGACGGCGCAACTAATTGGACGTGGACCTGCAACGGCTCGGGCGGTGGCGCGAACGCCTCATGTTCAGAACCAAAGCCCTCG
>MFLS01000013.1:8109-11300 GCA_001781625.1 Candidatus Kaiserbacteria bacterium RIFCSPHIGHO2_12_FULL_56_13 | reverse complement strand
GGGGAGGAGCCAATACGCCGGCGCAAACTCCTCTTCTCGCACCGCCTCCGGCGAAGCATAGGCCTCGACATGTACGGGGATATCGGGGAGGCGCGTAACGACGAGAGCGTCGGGTGTCACTATCTTGAGAATGCGCGAGAGGTCACCCGGCCGATCAGCCCCGACCTCGAGAATGAGCAGTTTTGGGTAGTGATTGGGTAAAAAGATGAGCGCGAGCGCTTCTTTGAAAACAATGAGCCAGCGCGCGAAACTCCACCACGGGTTTTTCACCCCAAAGATCGTGAAAGGGACGCCGAATTCGCTGTTGTAGCTCTTTTCGCTCGCCCGCAGATAAAAACGCGAGGCAAGAGCGGCAGCAAGCGCATCTTTGGTCGAGGTCTTGCCGACCGAGCCCGTCACCATCACCACCTTCGGCCGATACTTTCGGATAACGGTGCGTGCAAAAAAAGCGAGAGACCGAGCGACGAATTCGCGTGCGAGATATCTCATAGAGAAGCTGTACCTGCCCGGTCGGGAGGAATGTCGTAATAATCGACAAGAAAATGGACAAGATCCATAAAGGTCGTGGTTAGGGTTTGCGATGCGTACTGGACGCCCTGCGGGTCATAGGTGTAAAGGAGGATAATAAACCGCGGGTCGTAGGAGGGAAAGTAGCCGAAAAAAGAATGGAAATAGCGGTCAGCGTGATACCCCCCGCCTGCCGCAGGCAGTTGCGCCGTACCTGTTTTCGCCGCAACCGAGAGCGAGGGTATCGCGAGTGCGCCTTGCGCAAGATCGTGGTCAACGATGTGTGTCAGCATTTCAGAAACTTCGCGCGTCGTCTCCGGCGAAAACACTATTTTTGTCTCCTCCCACGCAAGCGGCTTCACGACGCCCGAATCGAGTTTCACCGCAGAGACGACATGCGGAGTAACGATCGTTCCTTTGTTCGCTAAGGCGCCGATCGCGCGCGCCATGGCGATAGGCGTGACAGCGACGCCCTGCCCGAACGCTGCGGTCGCATACTCCACTTGTCGCGGGCTTGAGAGATTTTTCACCAAGCCCGCGATCTCGGCGGGGAGATCGATGCCGGTTTTCTCTCCAAATCCAAGCGCCATGAAATAAGAGCGGAGACGGTCACCTCCGAGCTTCCCCGCAAGGTGCGCGGCACCGAGGTTAAGCGATTGGGAGAGTACCTGCTGCATCGAAGCTGTGCCGCGCGCCTTGCGGTCGAAATTGCAGATCGGCAAAGTATCGAGCGTGATGCAACCCGTATCGGTATAGGTCGAGGCGCTCGTCACGACACCCGCATCGAAGGCCGAGGCCATGGTGAGGGGCTTCATGATCGAGCCGAACTCGTACACATGCGAAACGAGCGGGTTCGTGAACACGGCAATGGCCTCGTGAGAGAAATCGTTCGCGTCATAGGTCGGATAGCTTGCGATCGCGATCACCGCACCCGTCGCAGGGTCCATGATGATGCCGCCGGTCTCTTTGCTGTCGTACTTCTCATGCACGACCGTGATGTCATTCACGAGCCGCGTCTCTACCTCGGGCTCTAAGGTCGTGATGACGGCTCCCTCGTGCGCAGCCGCGGGGTCGGCAAGCATATTCTCCACATTCGCAAAAAGTTCGGCGAAGAAGTTACGGTAGAGAGCATCGCCTCCACGCGCGAGAATTTCGTCATACCGAGCCTCGATGCCGGTGCGCCCCCTCCGCACATCGTCGTCTGCCAAAAAAGCGACTGTGCCGATCGTCTGCGCGGCGAGTTTACCGCCCGGGTAGACCCTCCACCGTTCACGAAGCACGCTTATGCCCGGGATCGTGGCATCAGCAATCGCTCGCCCCACTTCGTCGGTTAAACGATGGGCGATCTCGATATAAACCGCTTGCGTGTTCCCTGCCGCCTTGAGAAAGGCCTCGCGGTCGATCGTGTCGCCCGATACCTTGACGAGAGCGTCATAGGCCGCGTCGGGGTCGTCGATGAGGCGCGGGTTGACCGCGACCAAAAAGCCGATCGCCAAAGTCGCCGCCGAGACCAAGGCGCCGTCTTTGCGCGTAAAGTAGATCGCGCCGCGGTCGAAAAGGGCGCTCCCGCTTGCGACATACTGACGATCGGCCTTGAGCGAATACTCCTCTCCTTGCACAATCTGCACGAAATAGAGGCGCGTGAGAATGAGGAGCGCAAATAAACAAATGCCGGCAAGGACAAGCCGGAGTCGGAGTCGGAATGCCGCCCGCATATCTTAGCGCGCAGTGAGAGCGCTACCCCCTGTGACAAATGTTTTCACGATTGGCTTACGGTACCCTGCCGAGAGGTAATCGACTTTGGTGATCGCCGAGACCGCTGCAAAATATGCGGCCTCGAGCTTGGCCACTGTCGCTTCATCACTCTTCACCTCTTCTGCAAATTCGACATGCAGTGCCGCATAACTCATGACGATAGCAATGAGACCGATATAGATAACGACAAGGAGGAGGTTCGCGCCCGCAAGGAGCCGCGGAAGAGAAATGCTGGGGAAGGTGAATTTAAACATAGGTGATGGCAGGCACGGACGAGGCGAGGCGTGTGCCGTTCTTCTCAAATACTCGTAGTTTGGCGCTCCGCGCTCGGCGATTGCGCAAGAGCTCGGCCCCTCCTGCCGTTACAGGTTTTTTCGAAGCAAGTCCGTGGCCGGCATACGAGGCCTCGCGAAACGCGCTCTTCACGATGCGGTCTTCAATAGAGTGAAAGGTGATCACCGCGATCCGGCCGCGGGGCGCAAGCCGCGCGATCGCGGTTGCGAGCCCCTCTCTGAGTGCATCGAGCTCGTCGTTGACGGCGATACGGAGCGCCTGAAAGGTCTTTGTCGCCGGGTGAATCTTACGGCGCCCGTACCACGAAGGCGTACCTTGCGAAACCGCGTCGACGAGATCTTTAGTGGTGAGGATGCGTGAGCGCGCGCGCTTCGCGACGATGGCGCGTGCGATCTGACGAGAGAAGCGCTCTTCGCCATAGGCGTACAAGAGATCAGCGAGCTCGCGCTCTCTAGCCGTGTTAACGATATCGGCCGCGCGGATACCGTCTTCGCCATAGGTCATGAGCAAGGGCTCATCGTTCCCAAACGAGAAGCCGCGCCCGCCTGCAAGCTGATACGCGCTCCAGCCGAGGTCGAAAAGCGCCTTGTCGATCGCACCGATATGCAAGCGGTCGAGAATGCGCACAAGATTCC
>MFLS01000013.1:220-8082 GCA_001781625.1 Candidatus Kaiserbacteria bacterium RIFCSPHIGHO2_12_FULL_56_13 | reverse complement strand
CGCGCGCTCTGTCGCATTCGAATCAGCATCGATGCCGATCAAGACGCCGCCTTCGCCGAGGGCAGCGAGGAGACGCGTAAAGTGCCCTGCCCCGCCAATGGTGGCATCAACGACGACATCGCTTGGCTTCACGGCGAGAGCCGTGAGCACTTCATCGGTCAGTACGCTTTCGTGAGTCGGCTCCATATTACTTCGCGTCTCCCACCTTCTCTGCGTAGCTATCGGCGTTGCGCTCGATATCGGCGGTATAGCGCTTCCACGCCCCTGCCTCCCACATCTCAACGCGGTCGGCAACGCCGGCGATGACCGCCGACTGCTTCATGGTCGCAAATGACTTCAGGTGCTCCGGGACAAGAATGCGGCCACCGTTATCAACCTCGGCTTCAAACGAGCCGGCCAAAAAGAGGCGTGCGAGCCCGCGCGCGGCCGCAGTGCCAGAGGTTTGTGCGGCATACTTCGCGGCCTCTTTCTCCCACACCTTTTTGGCGAACACATAAAGGCAACGATCAAGGCCGCGCGTGATCACCACGACGCGGCCGAGACTCCGTCGAAATTTCGAAGGCAAAGAGATCCGGTTCTTCGTGTCGAAAGTGTGCAGGTATTCGCCGAGAAACATAGGCGGGCGATGGGTCGAAGAGGCCATGGCTTCCCACTTCACTACCCAACACTCGAGTATATCCCACTCTCCCCCACCCTGCCGAACAAGGTTATCCCCACCCCATTAAAGAGTGGCGTCGGGCGGCATCTTATTGACTGACTTCTTGAAGGCGCTTGAGGACGAGGTCGCGCGAGAGCGCGGAGAGGAGCCAGCCGGCCTTAGGGCCCGAATCACGATTTAAGAAAATGCGATATATGGCTTTGAAAAGTTCGCTGGGCGTGATCGGTATCTCGCCCTTGAGTTCATGGAGGCGCGCATGGATCTCCTCCCCCGTCCGCTCTGACGCACCTATATAGAGGTGTATTTCTCGCAATGCCTTTTTCTGAAGTTCAGAGAGAACGACCGCGGGTAATTTTTCTTGTAGCACATATTTGAACTCCTCTGGCGCATAGGCCGCGAGCCAGAGTTTTGCGTAGCCCGCGCGCAGAAGGAGCGCGCGAACTTCATCGTCATTCAAATCAACACCCTTTGCCTTTTGCGCTTCCGTTTTCAAATCAAGGTGCGGCATTTGTACGATAAAGGCAACCTCGCGAAAGCGCATCTGCCACGGCGCCGCAAGCTCTGCTCGCTCATCCGGCAACTGACAGAGCGCATAGAGGCGCGCGTAATTGTCGCTCTTGCCCTCTCCTATCCTTTCGGTCAAATCGTCGTACCAATCATACATCTTTGGCACCGAATCGCCCGAGGGGTCGACATTGATCTGCTCTTTGATGTCTTTGCCAATCAAAATGAGCCGGAGGATCTGCGGCGGGAAGAGCTCTGCCATATCTTTGGCACTCGAGCCTCGCCCTTTCGAACTCGACATCTTGGCGCCTCCGACCAAGAAGAACTCGTAGGGTATGTCATGGGGCGGTTCGATAGCAAAAACCTCCCGCGCGATATGGTTTGCCACATCTCTCGCGCCACCCTTGGTCGAGTGATCTTTGCCTCCGCCCTCGATATCGACGCCGCCCGCGCCCCACTTCGCCGCCCAATCGACCTTCCAAAACAACTTGCTCCCTCCTTTGAACGGATCGACCCGGCCTCGGTGGCCGCATGAAGCAATGTCATCGGGATTTTTATCGCACGCGTAAGCGACTGTCTCGCCGTCAAAATCGGAAACGCTCGTGGTCATGATCTTGCCGCACTTCTCGCACACGACCGATACCGGGAGCCACGACGCATCTTTCTCCGACCCCGAGACCTCTTTCAAGATGCGCCGGATATCGCTCGCCTTTTCAAGTGCGCGCTTGATGTACTGGTCCATCTTCCCGCTTTTGTAGAGCTCGGTCGCGCGATAGTACTCGGGTATAAACCCGGCTTTTTTGTGCACACTCACAAACTCGGCCCCAAAAAACTCGGCATAGTTTGCAAACCCAGGCTCGGGCGAGGGCACCGTGAAGAGGGGCTTGCCGAGGTGCTCTTTGAATTTTGCTTGATCTAAATAACTTGGGACAGTATCAAACGGGTCGAAATCGTTAAGCTCATACTTATATATATTCGCCACTCCCATTTCTGCGAGCGATTCGCCGATAAGCCCGTGTATCGCAACGCCGCGCATCGAGCCGATGTGCACGCGCCCCGACATCGTCTTTTCATCGCGTATAACAAATCGTTTGCCGTCTTTGGGCTTTCGCGTGTCCCGTATCTCGTCAGCTATCCGGTCCGCCCAAAACATCCTCGTATCGTATCACGCTACCTTTTCGATGGTATAGGTTTGCTTGCCTGAGGGCGTCTCAAAGGTGAAGACATCGCCCTTCTTTTTGCCCATCAGCGCGGCGCCCAAGGGCGAGACATGCGAGAGCTTGCGCTCTCGCATGTCGGCCTCTTCGCTCCCGACGATCATGTATTCGTGCTCCTCATCGCTCCCCCCGTGTTTGATAGAGACCTTGGAACCGAAGCCGACTTCATTCTTCTTCTTGTTATCAGTCGTGATGGTCGCCCGCTTCAGCACATCTTCGAGCTTGCGGATCCGCTCCTCGGTCGCGGCCTGGAGCTCGCGCGCCTCTTGGTACTCGGCATTTTCAGAGAGATCGCCGAGTGAGCGGGCATACTCTAAATTCTTGGCGATTTCGGTGCGGCGCACCGTTTTCAAGTGCTCCAGCTCTTTCGCCATTTCATCGAACTTTTCTTGAGAAAGCACGGCCTCTTTGGTTTGGTCAGTCATAAGGTCGCGATCGGTGCGCGTCATTGTACGCGAAGTATCGGGAGGCGCAAGTCAATCGAAATACTCGGGAGCGGCTTGAGAGAGGGCGGTCAGAAATTGCTGCACGATATAGACCCCGCCGGTCGGGTTACCTGCGGGGCCGCGCTCCATCACCACCATAAAGACATACTTGGGATCCTCGTAGGGAAAAAAGCCGACAGCCCATGAGTTGTAGTATTCGTTCTTGGCTCCCGTTTGCGCCGTGCCGGTTTTAGCGGCGGCGTGAACGATGCCCTCAAGCGAAGCGAGGCCCGAGGCTGTGCCAAGCGTCACCGCAAGGCGCATCCCCTCGCGCACCACCCGGAGCGCGTCAGCGTCAACCGTAAGCGATTCGCCGGAGAGTTGTGCATCCTTGAGCAGGGTTGGCTTGACGAGCTTGCCGCCGTTTGCGATAGCCGCAACGGCGCGCGCGACCGCGATCGGCGTCACCTGCATGGCGTACTGGCCGATCGCCGTGTGGTAGGTGTCGCCAATGCGCCAAATCTCGTCGTAGGTCGTCTCTTTCCACGCAGGCGTGGGGATGAATCCCGCAGACTCGCTTGGGAGCTCGATGCCGGTCGGACTCTCAAGGCCGAACGCGCGATACCAATAAGCGAGCCGCTCGATCCCAAGCCCTCGCACGTTCCCTAATCCGCCGCCGACAGCATAAAAGTAGATATCAGAGGACCACGCGATCGCCTCTCGCAGATCAAGGACGCCGAGCGCCCTCCAATCCTTGAAGACGGTCGGGCGCGACGGATCGTAGGGGTTCGGGACAGAGATCGAGCCCGTGCTGTTGACCGTGACCGAAGGCGTGATCGTGCCGTCAGTCAGGGCACCTGTCGCTTCAAATGGTTTGACGATAGAACCTGGCGCATAAAGGCCCGAGACGGCGCGATTAAGATAGGGCTTTCGGCTACTCGCGTTATACGCCGCGATCGTCTCGGCAGGCCCGCCGCCAGAGAGCACATTAGGGTCGTACTCTGGATACGAGACAAGCGCTCGCACCGCGCCGGTCGACGCATCCATGAGTATCCCTGCTCCGCCAAGAAACGGCACCTGGTCGGCGAGCGAGCTTACGGCGTCGTAGAGAGCTTCTTGCGCGCGGCTATCGATCGAGAGAGCGAGATCGGTACCGTTTATCGGTGGATTGATGATGCCTTGCGAGTGCACTTCGCCGAGCGCATCCCGTTCGATTAAGATGGTGCCGTTCTCGCCGGCAAGCATTTCGTTAAAAGAGGCCTCGATGCCGGCGAGGCCGGTGATCAAGGTATCGTAGTAGTTGCCAGAGGCATCTTTTTTTGGATACGAAACATGCCCCAAGAGAACGCCGAAGCCGGGCGCGGCATACACGCGCTCTACCCTCCCCTCGGATGCCGTTTCATTGCCAACGAGCACGACACCGTTCACATCGGTGATGACGCCACGATTCGTGAAAATGACTTGCGACGAAAGCGAGTTGCGCTCGCTCTGCGCCGCATAGGCGCTCCCCTGCCTCACTTGGAGGTTCCATGCTTGGCCAAGGAGGAGGATGAACGCGAACACGAGCGCGATACTCAAGAAAGCGAACGCGGTCTCGCCAAGGGGGCGCTCGAGCCGCCCCTCAAAACGCGCCCGATCAAAAGAGGGGGTGTTCGCCGCATCGAGAAAGATCTCGTCGGGAGCAATCTCCGGGTCGCGCGGACGGGGGCGGCGCCACATCATACTCGCATGATACGCGTCTCAATGAATGAGTGCACCATGAATGCGGCGGCGGTAAGAAGCGCGCCTGCAAAAGTCCCGAGGGGGTACGGGTATGCGGCTTTTGTCCAATAGAGAGCGTCGACGATGATGCCGACCGCAAGCGGTGCGGAGGGTGAAGCGGCGGCGGCAATGAGAGCAATAAACGAGGTTATGCCGATCGTGAAAAAGAACGGGGCGATGAGCGCCGCCGCGATAAGCACGACACGGACTACGGGACGAGCGTGACCCATGTGAGCGAAAAGAGGTTCACGAGGGGCGTGATCGAGAGGGTCGCGATAGGCGACGAGAGATCTGTCCCCACCTCCCGTACGCGCCCCACGGGGAGCGCCCCTCCCCCCGCAACATATACGAGATCGCCCAAAACGACCCCCGCATCCTTGGGCACTAGGGCGGTGAACGCGCCGCCGCCCTTGCCCTTGAGAGTCATTGCCACGCGTTCTCTCCCCACCCACGCCGAGAGCGACTGACCGGGCGCCGAATAGAGAGTCACGCGAGCGATAGAGGTGAATGCCGTCTCGACGAAACCCAAGGGCGTCCCGCCCGGCGCAAGAACGCGCATGCCCGGTGAGACGCCCGAGGTCGCACCTGCGGCGATGACAAGCGTGTCGTAGGGCGACTCGGGCGGGCGAGTGAGGATGCCGGCAATGATGCCGAGAGGCGGCGCGGGCTCTTTGCCGAGGAACTGCGTGAGATCTTCGATCTTAGCGACGAACGCGAGGTTCTCTCGTGCGAGAGAATCCTTTTCGCGCATGAGATCATCGCGCTCACGGCGAAGGAGAGAGGTATCGGCAAACTGCGCACGAAGATCGGCAAAAAAACCCGAGAGGGCCGTGCCCACCGCAAGAAGGGGTGCTGTGGCTCGGAGAAACGGTTCAGGGAGGAGCGCGCGAAAGCCAAGAACGACAACGACGATAGTGAAAAGCGCCACCCCCATCGAAAAACTCGGGGCAGCGATAAGCGCATTACGTCTGAAGTATCGTCTCTTCTTCATCGAGGAAAAAGTCGCCATAGGTCTCTGGGTCCTCTGTCGCGCTCCCGGTGCCGCGCACGACCGCCGTCAAGGGGTCGGGGGCAACGCGCACAGGGACGCCGAGCATCTTCGAGAGGAGCTGGGGCAGGCCGCGCAAGAGCGCTCCGCCGCCGAACACGGTAACGCCGCGCTCGAGGATATCGGCAAGGAGTTCAGGCGGCGTGCGTTCGATCACCTCTTTCATCGCCTCCATAAGGGCATCCAAAGAGGGCGCGAGTGCCTCGCGGATGTGCGCATCGATGAGTATCACCTCGCGCGGGAGGCCGGTCGCGAGGTCGCGGCCGCGCACGCCGCGCGAGAGGGTCTCGGGCAGAGGGACGACCGCGCCGATCGCGATTTTGACCTCCTCGGCAGTGCGCTCCCCGATACCGAGCTTGAACTCGCTACGCACGAAATCGACGATGTTTTCATTAAAACGGTCGCCAGCGACCTGCGAACTCTTCGCGGCCACCGCTCCCGAGAGGGCAACAACAGCGATGTCGGTCGTGCCCGCGCCGATATCGAGCACCATTGTCCCGACGGGCTCGTGGACAGGGAGCTTTGCGCCGATCGCGCCCGCGACCGGCTCTTCAAGGATAAACACTTCGCGCGCGCCGGCATTTCGCGCCGCATCACGCACTGCGCGGCTTTGCACATTCGTGACGCCGGTCGGGACCCCGATGACGACCCGGGGGCCGAAGAGACGCGTGCGCGAACCCTGCGCCTTGCTGATGAGATAGGTCAGGAGCTCTTCAGTCACCTCAAAATCAGAAATGACGCCGTGTGAGAGGGGGCGCACGGTGCGGATATGCGGCGGCGTCTTGCCAAGCATGATCTTCGCGTCTTTGCCGACCGCGACTATCTGTCCTGTCTTATCATTCACCGCGACGACCGATGGCTCGTTGAGGATGATGCCTTTGCCGCGCACATAGACAAGGGAATTCGCGGTCCCGAGATCGATGCCGATATCACTCCCAAAAAAAGAGCTTTTAGAGAATCTCGCCATGGGTTTTCTTCGCGACCGCACCCGTGGCGCGGGCAACGACCTCATACTCGCCCGACGCGAGCGCCTCCTTACCCACCACGATGCGGTACGGGATGCCGATCAAATCGCTGTCAGCGAACTTCTCCCCCGCACGCGCTTCGCGATCGTCATAGAGGACCTCAATGCTCTTTTGTGTGAGATCGGCGTAGAGCGCGTCGGCCGCCCTTGAGACCTCATCGCCCTTCTGCCCCAGGGAGACGATATGGTACTTGAAGGGCGCGACACTCTCCGGCCACGCGAGACCCTTCTCATCACTCATGACTTCAGCCAAGATACCGAGCATGCGTGTGACGCCGATGCCGTACGAGCCCATAACGACAGGGTGTCGTTTCCCTTGTTCGTCTGTGTAGGCGAGGCCGAGTGCTTCTGAAAAACGGGTCCCGAGATGAAAGATGTTGCCCGCCTCGATGACCTTTTTCTCAACAAGGGCCTCTTTCGTAAGGCCAAGCTTTTGAAGCGTTGCATCGCTCATCACCTCCTTATTGACGGCGATCTTCTTTTCTTTGTCAACGAAAATCGTATCTTCGCCTGCATCTGACAAGGTTTGAAACTCTTCAGAAAACTCGCTGAAGACGCCGCCCGAAGCGAAGGTGATATAGGTGCGCTCGCCGATACCAAGCCGTTTGAAGATTTTTTTGTAAGCCTCGCGTGCGGCATCGTATTGCGCTTGATGCTCGCTATCAGTGCGCGCGAACGAGTAGAGATCTTTCATTAAAAATTCCTTGCCGCGCATTACACCGCTCTTCGCGCGCAGCTCATTCCTGAACTTCGTCTGAAACTGGTAGACCATCACCGGGAGATCCCGATACGAGCTCACATGCTCGGTCATGATGCTCGTCAAGGGCTCCTCGTGCGTGATAGCGAGGCCCGTTTCGCCGCCGGTCTTGAGAGCAATCTTGAACCAGCTGTCAACCTTCTCGTCATCCCAGCGGTCGGTACGCTCCCACAGCGCCTTATCCTGGAGCGCGGTCATGACAAGCTCTTGCCCACCGAGCGCGTTCATCTCTTCGCGGATAATCTGCTCGATGTTCTTCAAGACGCGGAGCCCTAAGGGGAGGTAGGAGTAGACGCCGGCCATCTCTTTGTGGACATAGCCGGCGCGGATAAGGAGTTGCGCGTTTTTTGCGACCTCGTCAGCGGGCGCCTCCCGCCGCGTTTTAGTAAAGAGAGCTGATTGCCGCATGGGCAAGAGTATACCCCTACCCTATAAGCCGGTAAACATCGTTCGCGGTCACGACCACCA
>MFLS01000013.1:0-175 GCA_001781625.1 Candidatus Kaiserbacteria bacterium RIFCSPHIGHO2_12_FULL_56_13 | reverse complement strand
CGACGACCGGCTTAATGGGGCGGCGGATCACCGCCTCAATGAGGACAAAAAAGAGGCGTCCGCCGTCAAGCGCGGGGATCGGGATCAGGTTCACGAGGGCGAGATTGATAGAGATGAGCGCAATCAGAGAGAGGATGTTCTGCCACCCGAGAGTAGAGGCCGTGCCGACGGCACC
>MFLS01000012.1:8057-11607 GCA_001781625.1 Candidatus Kaiserbacteria bacterium RIFCSPHIGHO2_12_FULL_56_13 | reverse complement strand
TTTTCGGTTGTTTCAATCGCCTCTCATACTGGAAGATAAATCTATGAAAATCGTAACCCGCGCAACCGCGATAAAAAATTTGAAAAAGTACATCGGTAAAGACCTTGCCGAACTTGCCTCACAGTTTGGGATAAATCCGTATTTAAACGGCAAACAAAACAAGGGCTGGAAAGGGCTTGTTTTAGAGCGGTTGGCGGGACTTCAAACAAATGTGTCTAAAGCTCCGAATGGGCTTACTTATGAACTGAAGTCGGTCGCTTTTCATAAAATCGGGCGCGTCCTTGTGCCGAAAGAAACAATGGCGATAACAATGATAAACCCCACAGAATTGAAAGCCCATTCGTTTTTTGAAAGCCATGTTTGGGCAAAGCTCAAAACCATCGTCTTTTGTGCGGTTCAATGGGACGGTAAAAACGCAAAGGATTCAAAAATTCTTCGTGTGGCAAGTTTGGATTTTGCCGAGGACGACGAACTTATCAAAGAGATAAAAGCCGACTACGATTTTATCCGAGCAAAACTGATTAAAGATGGTTCTGGAGCTTTGACCGGAAAAGATGGAAAGTGGATACAGGCAAGGACAAAAGGTATTGGTGGCGTAAATCCCAGAACTGGCGAACGCCGACCGATCACCCGTGCATTTTACGCACGGACAAGTTTGGTAAAGAAGATTTTTGAAATAGCAAGTTAGATTATGTATGGAGAAAATATCATTCAACGTCTTTTCAAAATATGTTGAGGATAATAAGCCGGTTTTAACAGGTATCGGTATTATTGCGACAATCGCCGCTCTTTTTCTCAATCTTGACCAGTCCGTCTTTGGCGATTCTCTCCGCAGTCTACAGCTTTTACTTTTACTCTTCCTGATCCTCGGTCTAATTTTTTTAACCATTAACTCATTATTTTGGTTCAAAGAGAACGCGGATTCTTGGTTTGCTGGTCTTGTTGTTTTCACGCTCGGACTGACAGTTTGGCGAATATGGGAATTTGTACTAAATAACTTTCGGGGCGAACTAAATCAGTATTTGTTGCTTATAATTTTTTCGGTAACTTTTGTAGTTGGCTCTTTTCTCAATAAGAGAAAAAAGAAAGCAGAAACAAACATAGATAATAAATTCACTGGGGCTTTATCGAAAGCATTGATGTATGGACTAGCTTCTTTCATCTTTTTGTACGCCTTCAATACAATTCTAGGATTTTATTCCGATTTTGCTCTCGGCAAAGAATTATCTGCCACAAAATTCCTATCCCCACTTTCAAAGACATTTATTTGGACTATGGCAATTTGGATTGCTGTTGCCGATTTTTGCATATCCTTCTTTTTTAATAAAGAGCGATCACGGTTATGGTTGAGTATTTTATTACTTACTTGTCTCACTGGTTCATTATTGGTAATTTTGTGGCAAATCGGCGCTGATTTGTTTATGATTTTTAAGAAGTAACATCGCCACCAAAATAATTATGAAAAAGAAAACCGTTTTTATCGGGCATCCAATCGGAGGCGATATAAAAAGTAATGCAGAAAAGGTTCTCAAAATATGCGCGGAGGTGCATACAAAAGATATAATTCCAGTCGCTCCTTATCTAATCTCGCTTCAATATCTCAATGACGAAGTTATTGAAGATCGAGAACTGGGCATGGAGGCAAATCACGAATGTTTTCATCGGCGGTATGTTGATGAACTATGGTTGTTTGGTGATAGAATATCAGCTGGGATGGAGAAGGAGGTTTTACTCGCAAAAGAGATGAACATTCCGATTATTCCTAAAACTGACGGGACGAAGCGAGATTTAGAGCGACTGGAATTAAAATCATAGTCGCCGCAAAAAATTTTCGCCGTTGGAGCGAGGACGCGGCGGAAGGGGGGTGTGGGGGGAATTCCGCCGCGCCCGAGCGCAGAAACCCCGCCGCACCGCCCGAACACTTGGAGGGCGGAACCGAGCAGAAAAATATCCTTTTCATTTTTAGAAGAAAAAATTGGTCGCGCGCAAAATCAGAAAAGCGGAGGATATTTTTCTGCGAGGTTGCCGCCTGAGCGTTAGCGGAGGCGGGCGGCGGGGCGGGTCATCGCCCCTCGAAAAAGGTTCGCGCAAAGGATATAATTTCACCGCCAATAGAAACTTCGCGATATTCACCTCGCTCACCGGGCCCTTTTAGACAAGCGGTGTATGATTGAAGTATGCAAGGCGCGACTTTCGAATGGGAGGGGCGCGAGTATGAGTACGACCCCAAGAGTGCCGACTGGTACTGGGCGGTCGGCATCGTCGCCGTAGCACTCACGATCGCGGCACTCCTTTTCGGGAGCTACCTCCTCGCCGTCCTTGTCGTCATCGCGACGACGGCGCTTGCTCTCCACGCCGCAAAACACCCGCCCGTGCATCGTTTTGCCTTGACCGAACAAGGCCTTATCATCGATCACGACCTCTACCCGTACGAGCACCTGCATTCGTTCGCGATGCTTGAATATATCGGGGACGACAAGCCGCCTGTGCTTTCTATCAAAACCGAGAGCTGGTTTGCGCCGCACCTCCTGATCCCGCTCCGTGAGGTCGATGTCGACGCTCTCTATACCCATCTCCTTGAGCGGATCGAGGAGACCGAACATTCTCACTCGATCGTTGATGTGGTAGCGGCCTGGCTCAGGTTCTGATAGATTCAACACGTTATCTCCCCTCGTCGTTCAATGGATAGGACGCAAGCTTGCGGAGCTTGTAATGCGGGTTCGATTCCTGCCGGGGGGACCATAGCCTCACATACCTCTCGTCGTTCAACGGATAGGATATCTCCCTCCGAAGGAGGTGATGCCAGTTCGATTCTGGCCGAGAGGACTAGGAGCTGCGAGTCAGTTTTGCGAGCCGAGACTTTTTGTGTGCGGCGGCGTTTTTGGAGATGACGTTCACTTTTGCGGCTTTGTCGATCGCCTTATGCGCTGCGGCAAGGAGCGCACGATCGGCTTTTGATCCCGCTTTCTCAACGGCCTTGACCGCCTCTTGCAAGGTCTTTTTGCGACGGAGATTGAACACGCGTCGACGGAGTGCGGCGCGCGCAGCTTTTTTTGCTGACTTGGTGACTGCCATGTCGCCACACCTTACTGTCAAATGCCTACGGGCGCAAGCACGTAAGCGGAGGAGAAAGTTGTCGAAAAGGCGAGTATGATTAAGGGATGATCCGGCAGATCCGCGGCAAGGTCCTTTCTGTCGAGCCCCTAGGCGCCGTCATCGAGGTCGCTGGTTTTGGCGTTTTTGTCCGTCTCCCCGACCCACCAAAACTCACCGCCGGCAAAGAGGCGACAGTGCTGACCCACCTTGCCGTGAAGCAGGATGGTCTCGACCTTTACGGATTCACTGACCCAGCCGACCTTGGCTTCTTCGAGCTTGCCCTTGCCGTGCCGAATATCGGCCCCAAAACCGCGCTCTCCCTCTTGCGTCGTGCCTCGCGCGAAAGCTTGGAGAGCGCGATCGGTAAACGCGATATCGGGTATCTTACGCGCGTCGTGGGGCTTGGTAAAAAGACGGCAGAAAAGATTGTGGTCGAACTTGCCGACAAAGTAGG
>MFLS01000012.1:0-8047 GCA_001781625.1 Candidatus Kaiserbacteria bacterium RIFCSPHIGHO2_12_FULL_56_13 | reverse complement strand
GGCGCGCAAGGCGCTCGCCTCTGTCGCTGACACGGTCGTCGGCAAAGAAGCGCGTCTTCGTGCCGCGCTCGGGAATCGGTAACATGAATCTCCGCCGCCTGCTCCTCACCCCCTACCACTTCGCATGGGCGCTCTTTTCGGCGCTCTTTTACGACTTCCCGGCGAGCAAGATTGTCGTGGTCGGCATCACGGGCACGAAAGGCAAGTCATCGGTCGCAGAGATGCTCCATGCCGTCCTCTCTGCCGCCGGTCACAAAACTGCGCTTGCCGGGACTATCCGCTTCGCCATCGGCGCAGATTCAAAACCGAACCTCTATAAGATGACTCTGCCGGGGAGAGGATTCATTCAGCGATTTCTTGCACGAGCGGTACGCGAGGGGGCGACGCACGCCATCGTTGAACTCACTTCAGAAAGCGCCCTGCAGTACCGCCACCAATTTCTCTCACTCAATGCGCTCATTTTCACGAACTTGCAAAAAGAACATGTCGAGGCGCACGGCTCGTTTGAAAAATACTTCGCGGCAAAATACGAGCTCGGCAAAGAGCTCGTGGCCTCACCGAAGCGCCCGCGCGCCATCGTCGCAAACACCGATGATGCGCGCGGTAAAAATTTCCTCTCTCTCCCGGTCGAAGAGAGGGTCCCCTTTTCCCTCGCCGATCTCGATAACTTACAAGTGAGCGAAAAGGGTGTCGCGTTCGCCTACCGCGGCACGCTGTTTGAAGTGCCGCAGCCGGGGCGTTTCAGCGCCATGAATGCACTCGCAGCCATCAAAGCGGCCGAATTTTTAGATGTGCCGCTTGCAACCTGCGCCCGCGCGCTCGGCGCGCTCGTGCGTATCCCCGGCCGCGCTGAACGCATCGAGGCCGGGCAGAGTTTCGCCGTTGTCGTCGATTATGCTCACACCCCCGACTCGCTCCGTGCACTCTACGGGGCATTTCCGAATCGCCGCAAGATCTGCGTGTTGGGGAATACGGGCGGCGGCCGCGACCGATGGAAGCGCCCTGAAATGGGCCGCATCGCAGAGGAGGCCTGCGCCGAAGTGATCCTCACGAATGAAGATCCGTACGACGAGAATCCGGAGCGCATCGTGCACGACATAATGGCAGGGATGCGCCGCCCGCACTCCATCATCATGGACAGGCGGACGGCGATCCATGCGGCTCTTGAGAAAGCTCGCTCCGGCGATGCGGTCCTCATCACCGGCAAGGGCACCGACCCCTACATCATGGGGCCCGCAGGTACTAAGATGCCGTGGAGCGATGGCGAGGTCGTTCGCGAAGAACTCGAGAAGCTCCTCGCAAAATCCTGATATCATACGCTCATGTTCCAGCACGACTCCTTCTTCTTCATTGGTGTCTTCGTCTTTATCTTTCTTCTCTGGCTCGTCCTCGGCGGGCCCTCGCGGCCGCTCTCCTTTTCGGGCCCCCTGCTCCCCGGACCGGGGGCCCTGGGCGGCGGCACCTACCTCTCCCTGCCTCAAGCGATCAGTTTAGGGAGTAGCGGCATTGGCGGGAGTCGGGCAAGCGGCGGCTCGCCGCTTGGCGGCCTCTCGGGCGGCCTCTCATATAAAGATCAACGCGCCCTTGATGAGGCAGTGCGGGCTGCTGCCTTCGGCACGCCTTCAAGCTACCGTGGCAGGGTGACCTTGAGTCACCATGTCGCGAATGCAGGGGGTGCAAACGCGCAGAGTGAATATCTGCAACTCTCGATCGGGAGCTCAGCTGGTGCTTCGGCCTCGATTAGCGGCTGGAGCTTGAAGAGCGAGGTCACGGGCAAGGTTGTTACGATCCCGCTTGGCACCGAGATCCCGCGCTCGGGCATCATCAATGAAGCTGAGCCGATCGTCCTTGAGCCCGGTGACAAGGTCATCATCACGACTGGCCGCTCGCCGATCGGTGCCTCGTTCCGCGAGAACATCTGCATCGGCTACTTTTCGCAATTTCAAAAATTCTCTCCCTCGCTCTCAAATGTGTGCCCGACGCCCGACAATGAGCTTGAAGATTTTTACGGCCCTAACTTGATCCGCGACCCGGCTTGCATCGACTATGTCAACCGGCTCCCGCGCTGCACCCTGCAGATCACCCCGCCAACGAATCTCTCGGCCTCGTGCCAGCATTTTCTCACCACCTATCTCCACTACAACGGTTGTATGGTCGCGCACGAACGCGACCAAAATTTCAAACGCACCACCTGGCGCGTCTATCTTGGCCGCGACACGAGCATGTGGCGGAGCGATCGGGAGGTCGTGAAGCTCATCGACACTGAAGGCAAAACCGTCGACATGTTCAGCTATTAGTTGTATAAAAACCACACCCGCCCATAGCTCAGTTGGTAGAGCAGCTCCCTTTTAAGGAGAAGGTCGCAGGTCCGAATCCTGCTGGGCGGACTAGAGTGAGAGAGCGAATTTCTCAAGCGAAAGAGCGAGGTTGAGGCCTTTGTGGCGAGAGGTGTTGAGAAGTTCTAAAAGCTCGAGTGAGAGGGCGCGCGCGTCAGGACTCCCTCTTTCCATCAAATTGCGCGCCTTCCAGTGCATGAGGCCGTGGAGCATCTCGGGCGCATCGCCCGCGCGTAGCGCGCGCACGACCTCGAGCCACAACCTCTCGCGATTTCTCGACGCAAGCGCATTCACGAGGCCGACATTGAACCCCTTCTCCTTCTCGCGCTCTTTCGCGTCAAACACATACGCCTTCGCCGCCTTTGCGGCGATTTTTTTTGCCCGCGAGGCCGCAAGTTTTGGCGCGAGTATCACGATGGCGTTATCTGATTTCGCGAGCATATCAAGATGCTCCTCAAGCGAAGAAGCGCTCTCTTCTTCAGATTTCGCAAAAGGGTCATCAAGTAGCACAAGGAGCCGTTTGACGAAAAGACCTCCGGCGCTCGCCGCGTCTTCAAGCGCGGCGAGCGTGAGATCTTCTTTAGCAAGTCGCACATACGCCACCTCGGGCTGCTTTTTGCGCGCCGCCCTAATCCACTCAAAGGCTTTTTCGCGTACACGCTCGACATCAGAGCCGTAAAAAAGATACATCATACGGTCGTCATTTCTCCCCAATTCTTACCTGTCTTTACGACCGCAATGATAGGGACATCGTTCGCCTTCTCGCGCGGCAGTACCGACTCCATGATCTCTTTTATCTTCGCGCCGATTTCTTCTGCTTTCTCGCTCCTCACCTCATACACAAGTTCGTCATGCACCTGGAGGAGAAGGTGCGTCTCCTCACGAAGATTCTCTCTTTTAAGCCATTCGTCGACCCGCACCATCGCGAGCTTGATGATGTCGGCTTGCGTCCCCTGCATAGGGGCGTTGATCGCCATGCGCTCGGCTTGCGCGCGCACATAGGGCAAGGGCGAGCGCATCTCGGGGAATTGCCGCCGGCGCCCGAACAGGGTCTCGGTGTAGCCGTGCTTTCTCGCAAACCCCTTCGTGCGCTCGAGATACTCGGTGAGCGTTTTGAATGTGCGAAAGTAATCGTCATAAAACTTGTGCGCCTCGACCGTGGTGACCCCGAGCGCCGCGCGAAGGGCGTTCACTCCCATCCCGTAGAGGATGCCGAAGTTAATGACCTTCGCGCGGCGCCGCATCTCAAGATCGACTTTTTCGTGAGGGACCCCGAATACCATCGCCGCGACTTCTCTGTGCACATCGCGCCCCGCACGAAAGACCGCGCGAAGTTTCTCATCGCCCGAGAGCACCGCCGCGATCCGAAGTTCGATCTGCGAATAGTCGAGTGCAATGAGAGAAAAGCCACGAGGCGCCACGAAGGCATTCCTGATCGCCTTGCCACGGGGAGAGTGGAGCGGGATATTCTGCAAATTCGGATTTTGCGAGGCCATGCGGCCGGTCGTCGTCCCCGTCTGCACGAACTCAGCGTGGAGGCGATTGTCGGTGTCGAGCAATGGCGGGAGATTTTCGATGTATGTCGAAAGGAGCTTCTTCAATTCGCGATACTCTAAGATGTCAGCAATGATCGGGTGTTCGCCCCGAAGTTTCTCGAGTTCGCTCTCGCGAGTCGAGCGCGCGCCGCCGGGAGTCACCTTGTGGCGCTCGGGGACGAGCTCAAGTTCATCAAAGAGGACAGCGCCGAGCTGTTGCGGCGAGCTTATGTTGAACTCGCGGCCAGCGACCGTATAGATGCGCCTCTCGATCTTTTCAAGTTCAGCCCGATACTCCCTCGCGAGCGCCTCGAGGATGGCAGGGTCGATAAGGACACCGCGCTCCTCCATCGCCGTGACGATGTCGATCAAGGGCTTCTCTATGTGTGCATACACCTCTTTGAGGCACCCAGTTTCGGCGATGCTCTTTTCAAGCGCGTGATAGGCCTCATCGAATGTGTGCGCCTTCGCATAGGCGAGGAGGTCGGGCAGAGTCGGGTTCGTAAATTCAGAAGCGAGGAGCCAGAGCATGACCTGCGCCTCCTTGAAGCGCTCGGGGTCGACCTTTTCTTCAGGGAAGAGCTCCCCAGCCCCCTCATGCTCCCCGCGCGGGGCGCCAAGCGACCCGCGCGCGCGGTCGCGAAGCGAGCGGAAGCCGAGCGTATCAAAAAGCTCAAGCACCTTGTCGGCCGAAACACCTTCGCGCCACGGGCGAGGGGACAGAGCAAAGGCGATCGGTGCGTCAGTACGGATAAGAGCAAGCGATTTCGAGAACTCGGCGTCTTCTTTGTGCTTTTTCAAAAGTTCGATTGTGCGCGGTTTCACTCCTTTCTTCGTGAATGCATTCTCATCTTTTGCGAGCTTTTTATACATGTCCTCAATCGAACCGAACTTCGTGATGAGCTCGGTCGCGGTCTTGTCGCCCACGCCAGGGACGCCCTTGATATTGTCGGAGGGGTCGCCGCAGAGCCCCTTATAGTCCGCGATGAGCTTGGGGCCAAACCCGTAGCGCGCCTTCACCGCCTTTTCGTCGTACAAGATGGTGTCATTCAAGCCGCGTTTCAGAGTATAGACCCGTACGCGCGCATCATCGACAAGCTGGAGAGCGTCCATGTCGCCAGAGGCGATGATGACATCGATGCCTTTTTCAGTACTCATCGTATGAGCGATCGTGCCAAGCAAGTCGTCGGCTTCGAACCCGGCACGCTCATAGATAGGGATCGAGAACGCCTCGAACACCTTGCGTGACTCATTGATCTGCGCCGAGAGCGAGTCGTCGATCTTTGCGCGCATCGCCTTGTAGCCCCCATAGGCCTCGTGGCGCACGGTGGGGCCGGCAAGGTCGTAGGTTGCGGCAAGATAATCGGGTTTCAGCTCCTTAATGATCTTGATGAGCATCGCCGCAAGGCCGTAGAGGGCGCCGGTCGGCTGCCCCCCGGGGCCCGTGAATTCGGGGAGGGCGTGGTAGGCGCGGTGAATGATCGCATGCGTATCAAGGAGCACGAGGCGTTTTTTGTCTTTCGTTTTTTTAGCCATAGGCGATCTTCCGCGAGCCGTCGGGGAGCGTTGTGAGCATGAGGGCATGAGCGGGCTTGGGGAGCGCCCCTCTCACTCGCTCAGGCCACTCGAGCATAACGAGATTGTGAGTGTCTTTCATAAGCTCATTGAAGCCGAGCGGCGCAAGGTCGCTCCCCTTGTCGAACCGATACGCATCAATGTGAACGAGGCGTGCAAATGGCTGGCTCGCAAGCTGGTAGATCTTCTCTAATACAAACGTGGGGCTTGTGACAAGCTCGTCAACGCGGAGCGCTTTTGCGGCGGCTTTCACGAATGCCGTTTTCCCCGCGCCAAGTTCGCCCTCAAGCGTCACGAGGGTCGCGCTTTCTTTGGCAGGATGAAGTCCGGCCACGAAACTTGCCGCCTCTGCCGCAAGCGCCTCTAAGTCCCCCACCACCTTCTCCATCGTCCGCATTGTACTCCTTGCGGTGAGTTGAATCGAACCGCCCAAAAAGAAAAGGCGCCCGACACACTTGAGGTGTGAAGGGCGCCTTGTGGCGAGGGAGTCGCCGAAGTCAGAACCGACCGCCAATGATGAAGGACCATCCGATAGGCGGGTGTCGCCCGTGGCTCGGGATACCCCAAAGAACACAAGGATTCTTCAGGGAACAGGCGATCCTCGGGTCGAGGATCGACGGTACGCCGTTCTGATAGAACGGCGGGTACCCGTATCCACCGAATTGCCGGAAGGCGCAATTGCCGACGAGCTGGCCGCCAACATTGTGACAAGTCGGCAGGGGGAGTGCTGGGTAGGGATGTCGCGGCTCGTGTGCGGATGCACAGGGAGCCGAGAACAGAACGGCCGCAACGGCGGCGAGTGTCAATGAGCGCATGTGGATTCCCTCCAGAAGACTGCTTTTAAGCATGGCATATCCAAAACTTAATGTCAAGTATCGCATGCGCGATGCTATCATGACGTTATGCCGGATTTTGATACGGACAAGGAGGAGGCGCAGCTCGCCGCCGCTCGCCTCCGCGAAGAGGAGGATGTCGCCCGCATCGTCTCCGACAAATACGGTCTCGCCTATACCGACCTCTCACTCGTCCCTATCGACACCGAGGCCCTGCGCCTCATCCCAGAAGAAACGGCGCGTAAGGCCGAGGCCGCTGCGTTCGAAAAAGCGGGTGCGCACCTCTCTCTCGCGGTCAAAAACCCAAACAACTCTGCGCTTGCTCCTCTGCTTACTGACCTCAAAGACCGTGATTTCATCGTGAAGCAATTCCTGGTATCGAAAAAGAGCATCGAAAAAGCGTTCTCGCGTTATGCCGACCTCACCTTCGTTACGGCAGCAAAAACAGGCGTCTTTGATATCCGTGCTGAAGCTTTGAAGCAGACCGCTGCGAAGGCGGTCTCGCTCGGCGCTCTTAAAAGCGAGCTTGATGCTGCGTTTGAAGAAAAGACACTCGATCGTGTCTCGCACCTCATTGAGATACTGCTTGGGGCGGCTCTTTCGATGAAGGCCTCTGACATCCATCTCGAGCCCGAAGAGAGCGGCGTACGGCTCCGCCTGCGCCTCGACGGCTTATTGACCGACGCTTTTTCTTTCGACCTCACGACCTATCATCTCCTCCTCTCGCGTATCAAACTCCTCTCGGGGGTGAAGTTGAATGTCACGAACCGCGCGCAAGACGGCCGCTTCTCGATCCAGGCAGGAGAGCACGAGGTTGAGATACGCTCCTCTTTCATTCCCGACCCGTATGGCGAATCGGTCGTGCTCCGCGTCCTTGACCCGTCTGCAACACGTCTCTCGATCGACACACTTGGCATCAACACGAAGCTCCTCGAACGACTGAAAAAAGAGATCCGGCGCACCAACGGGATGCTGCTTACGACCGGCCCCACAGGCTCGGGTAAGACGACGGCGCTTTACGCCTTTTTAAAAGAGATCCACACGCCTGACATCAAGATCATCACGATCGAAGACCCAATCGAGTATCGCCTCCCCGGCATGGTGCAGACGCAGGCCGATGAAAAAAATTACACCTTCGCCAAAGGCCTTCGCTCCATCGTGCGGCAAGACCCCGACGTCATCATGGTAGGCGAGATACGCGACGGCGAGACGGCGAATATCGCAATTGAGGCGGCCTTGACCGGCCACTTCGTCTTTTCTACGCTCCACACCAATAACGCGGCTGGGACCTTCCCACGCCTCGTCGACCTCGGCGCTGACCCGAAGTCGTTCGGCTCGGCAATTACGGTTGCGATGGCTCAACGCCTTGTCCGGCAGCTTGACCCGGATCGTAAGAAGAAACGCGCGACAACCAACAAAGAGAAAAAGATGATTGAAAGATTGTTCAAGGATATCGCTGACAAAGCGCTCGTGCCTAAAGACATCGAAACCGTGTGGGAGCCCGTGCCCGAGGGAGAGGCAACCGGTTACAAGAGCCGTACCGGCATTCACGAAGCGATTTTCATGGACGATGAGCTCGCACAGCTCCTGCGTGATAACCCGCCCGAGAACGAGATAGCAAAAAGCGTCGTACGGCAAGACTATCTCACCATGGCGCAAGAGGGGGTCGCAAAAGCGCTTGCCGGCGAGACCTCGCTTAACGAAATCGCTAAAGCTGTCGACCTCCCTTACGATTGAACCTATCCTTAAGTGGTGGGTTGGCCTACTG
>MFLS01000011.1 GCA_001781625.1 Candidatus Kaiserbacteria bacterium RIFCSPHIGHO2_12_FULL_56_13 | reverse complement strand
GATAGAAATGAGCGCTACGAGCGAAAGGAGATTCTGCCACCCGAGAGTAGAGGCCGTGCCGACGGCGCCTGCGATACCTACGGGCCCTGTTACCTGCGAGAGATCCGCTGAAAAAGTGAAGACATGCGCAAAAAAGTGCGCGAGGCCCCCCGCGATCGCACCCGTAAGCTGAATCGTCGTTCCCGCCCCCTCGATAAGCGCTGGTACCAAAGGTTGCGCGCCGATAAACTCGTGGTCGCTGACCCAGCGCGGTGTCATAAGGACAATAGAGATGAGGAGCCATGCGAGGAGGAGATTCATCGCGATGCCCGCAACCAAGACCACCGCCTGCTGCCACTTGGGGCGCGCGGTGAAGGCGCGCGGATCAGCAATGCTCTCTTTATTGAGATTCTCTCCACAAATCTTCACGAACCCGCCAAACGGCAAGGCGTTTATTGAATACACGGTCTCCCCCCATTGGATACCAAAAAGTCGCGGCGGGTAGCCGAGCCCGAACTCCTCGACGCGCATCTTTGCCCACTTCGCGGCGACAAAATGCCCGAATTCATGCACGACAATCAAGACGACGAGAACGACGAGAAAAACTACCACCGTCATGAGGCGATTTCTTGCTCTTTTTTCTTGGCAAGCGCTTCGAGCGCATCACTCCCGGCGTCAATGAGTTTTTGCACCTCGTGCTTCAAGCGTATCACCTCGTCTTTGCCTACGCCGCCCCCCTCCTCCATCGCTTCTATCTCGTGAATCGCATCGGTGCGATGCGAACGTAAAGTCACTTTAGCATGCTCCATCTTCTCTCCCGCGAGCTTCGTAAGTTGCGTGCGCCGCTCGCTCGTGAGTTCGGGAAAACTGACGCGGATCCCCATTTCATCAACCGAAGTGCCAACCCCAAGATCGGCCTCGACAATCCCCTTCTCTACCGTCTTGATAAGCGACTTGTCCCATGGGATGACGCGCAAGGTCCG
Source organism: Candidatus Kaiserbacteria bacterium RIFCSPHIGHO2_12_FULL_56_13 (assembly GCA_001781625.1). Taxonomy (GTDB): domain Bacteria; phylum Patescibacteriota; class Minisyncoccia; order Phycocordibacterales; family Phycocordibacteraceae; genus C7867-001. Next base: position 7,429 of record MFLS01000011.1, on the reverse strand, counting down.
TGCGTCTTCGACCGAAACCGAGGCGACTTGCGCAAGTGGCGTGCGGGCGCCATAGGCCTCGGGCTTCACGCTATCGAGGAGCGCGGGCGTTGCGCGGCCGGTGCGGATACCGGCGAGTTCTTTTCTAAGCCACTCCTCGCCCTCTTTGGTCTTAGCTTTCAGTTTTGAGAAGTCATATGCCACGTCCGTATTGTAACAAAAAACCGGGCCGAGTCTTGAAAGACTCGGCCCGGCGTCTTTCGCGCCTTACGGCGCGGGAGTTGTCGGGGCCACACTCGTAATCGACGCGCGCCGGAGTACCTCGAGAGGCACTGGCGCGACGGCGATCTCCTCCACTTCGCCGCGGCGAAGGCGTTCCACATCGCTTGGCGCGATGAAGTGCCACCCGGCGGCGGCGGCCATCTTGCACCAGCGAACATCGCTGTGAATCAAGACGGCGTGGTAGATATGGCCGCTCCCGGCATTGACGAATCCCGCAGCAAGCGCGTACGAGGCGCCCGCGGCCGCGACATTCGTCCCCGTGATGGTCACCCCGAGGATACCTGAGGCCGCGGCGTTGCCGCTTGCGCCGCCCAAGCCCCCGCCGACAAAGCCGTTGGCGGCAAAGGCAGTCATCATCCGAGCATCGCTCGGATTCGTTTCATCGGCCCAGCGGTAGCATCCCGCTTCCGCTTGATCCTGCGCCGTGAGTGACGCTTGGGTGAACGGCTGATTGCCAAAGTGGTACGCGCCGATGGGGACGCCCTCATAGGGATCAAAGGGGTCATATACGCCAGCGCATCCCTGCAAGAAGAGGGCGCCAATGCAAAGCATCAGCCACCCGAAAACCTGAACTTTTGTGCCCATTTCACACTCCTTCAAAGATTCTTCCTGCTTTGCATTATATCACGCCTGAATTTATTTTGCAAGCCCATGCCTACCGGCAAGCAGGCCCTGCGGTGTCACGATGGCGAGGTGCTCCAAGATCATCTTGAGGGGCGCCGAGCGGTCATAGAGGTGGCTCCGGAGCACGATGATATCAGAGAGAAGCGCGGCGAGCTTTGGCTCTCCCTCCCAGGCACTATAAACCGCCTGTTCGATGCCGCTCACGAGCGCTAAGGCCTCGTCGCGATTCTCGCGCCGCTCTTCTTCATCGGTACCGCTCGTAAGTTTTTTTATGATCGCACTCCGCTTTTCGCGGGTTGCACGCAAAAAATCGGTCGCGAGTTCGGGGAGAGCAACCTGTTTTTTGCTCTCCTCAAGCACGGCGACCCGTGAACGCAAGGTCGAAAGGAGCTGTCCTATCTGCGGTACGATAAGATACAGTGTCGTACTACGCGGCGGTTCTTCAAAAAGTTTAAGGAAAGCGTTCTGTGCCTCGTGGTAGATCCTCGACGCAACAATGACGACTGCCTTGTGTTCACCGCCGATTGCCCCTTGGTGTGCGATCGATATGATCCTGCGCGCCTCTTCGACCGGCAAGAGGCCGTAGCGAAATACAATGACATCCGGGTTTCTCGCCGCTTTTAACCCAAGCTCGCGCTCAATATGCGCGAGCGCGGCCTTGACTCCCGCTTCGCTGTCCCCGACGACGACATACGCGTGGTGCCTCATACTGCTATCGTATACAAAGAACAAGAGCGCGCAAAGAGGAGGAGACCATGCGCAAAGTTCTTTGCACCGTTTTCGCCCTTTTCGTGTGCGCGCCCTCTGTCGCGCACGCCCAAGGGCCCATCAATGTCAGCTTGACTCTTCGGTACGCACCGAATGCCCCTCGCATTCTGCGTTACGAACCCGGTTCGACGAAAGAACAGCCCGTCGTCATGTGGACTATTCAAGCAGGAGGGCCGGTTGTTATTTACGACCCGGAGTACGGCGAGCGGCTTTTCGGGACGCCGATCAAGAACGGCTTTCAAGATTCGCTCCTCCATAGCGAGATGCGAGTCATTCGCACGACGATGCGCTTCGTGCGCAAGGTCGGGAGCGGGGATGTGCAGTTCACCACAAAAACAGACATCTACGGCGGGCAGGAGCGCGCGCTCCTCGCCGGCATGTACCTGCGGTTTTGAAAATGGCCCCGGCGCGTTTTGCGCCGGGGCCTGCATTTTTTACTTCAGCGCTTGGCGAGGATGCTTTTTTGATAGGTATCCAAATGTTTGAGCGCGACGCCGGTGCCACGGGCGACGCAGTAGTACGGGTCTTGGGCGAGCTTCGCGATAACGCCTGTACGGCGAAAGACGAGCTCGGGCATCTGCCGGAGCTGTGAGGTGCCGCCAGTCAAAATGATGCCGTTATCGATGATGTCCGAGGCGAGTTCGGGCGGCGTCTCTTGGAGGACCTTTCGTATCGCCTGCGTCATCTCGCGCAGTTCCCTCCCCATCGCCTGCACAAGTTCATTGGTCGCGACATCGACCGTGCGCGGGAGGCCAGAGAGGAGGTCGCGACCCTTGATCGGCACCGTGAGCTCTTGTGTGAGCGGGACGGCCGCGCCCACTTTTATTTTTACATCTTCAGCTGTCTTGTCGCCGATCGCGAGGTTGTGCTGTTTTTTCACATAGTCGACAATCGCACGATCGAGACGATTCCCCGCGCACTTGACCGAGGTCGAGGCGACGATGCCTCCGAGAGAGATCACGGCGACATCGCAAGTGCCGCCGCCCATGTCAGCCACCATGCGCCCCATGGGCTCGTGGATAGGGATGCCAGCACCAATTGCCGCCAAGATGGGCTCCTTGACCACATACGCATTCTTTGCTCCCGCCTTCATCGCCGCTTCGATGACGGCGCGCTTTTCGGTCGAGGTGACACCTGCTGGCACCGAGACGAGTACGGTCGGCTTAAATGGGTTCCACCCGAGTGCCCGACGCATGAAGTAGCGGAGCATCGCCTCGGTCACGCGGTAGTCGGCGATGACACCGTCTTTCATCGGTCGATACGCCACGATATCTTCAGGTGTACGGCCTATCATCTCTTTCGCCGCACTCCCTATCGCAAGGACCTTGTTGGTTTTTGCCTGCACCGCGACGACCGAGGGCTCGTTCAAGACCACCCCCTTCCCTGGCACAAAGACAAGGACATTGGTCGTCCCGAGATCGATGCCAAGCTTGGGAGAAAAGAAAGCCATCGTTGCCCATGATACCCTACAGAGCATGCGGCAAGAAGGCCTAAATTTCGTGGTCGAGGGCGGGAGGGCGCTTAAGGGCGAAGTGACGACCTCGCGCTCGAAGAACGGCGCCGTCGCGCTCCTCGCCGCTACCCTTCTCAATCGCGGCACGACGACCTTAGAGCATGTCCCCAAGATCGAAGAGGTCAATCGCCTTATTGAAATATTGCGCTCGATGGGAGTGAAGGTAGAGCGCGCGGGGCATAGAGTTGTCGTGACACCGCCCGAAAAGCTCGATCTCTCGCATATTGATCGCGAAGCGGCGACGAAGACGCGGAGCATCCTTCTTTTTATCGGCTCGTTGCTCCACCACGCTCACACCTTTGATATCCCACAGTCAGGCGGCTGCACCTTGGGGACCCGCACCGTGCGCCCGCACCTTTTCGCGCTCGAGAAGTTCGGCGTCTCGATCGAAGCGCTGACCGACCGCTACCATGTGGAGCACAAAGGCCTTAGCCCCGCCGAGATTATCCTCTACGAGTCGAGTGACACGGCGACTGAAAACACTCTCCTCGTCGCCGCCAAGATACCGGGCGAGACCGTCATCAAATATGCTTCAGCAAACTATCAGGTGCAAGAGCTCTGCGGCTTGTTGCAAAAACTTGGCGTAGTCATTGAGGGTGTCGGTTCGACAACGCTCACGGTACGCGGGATAAAAGACATTGCTGTCGATGTCTCGTACAGTGTCGCCGAGGACCCGATTGATAGTATGTTCTTCATCGCCGCAGCGATCGCGACGAACTCTGCCCTCACGATCTGTCGCGCGCCGCTTGACTTCCTTGAGATTGAGCTCGTCCTCCTCGAGAAAATGGGGCTCACATTCACCATCACAGAAACCGGCTATTCAGAAAATGGCATCACGCGTCTTGGTGATATCGCCGTGCGGCTTTCAAAGATTGTCGCCTTCCCCGAACGACTCCATCCACGCCCCTACCCCGGCCTCAATATGGACAACATCCCCTTTTTCGCCGTCATCGCCGCATGTGCCGAAGGCACGACGATGCTTCACGATTGGGTCTACGATAAGCGCGCGATCTACTACACCGAGCTCGAACGCCTCGGGGCACAAACTTTGCTCCACGACCCGCACCGGATCTCGATCACCGGGCCGACGAAGTGGAGGGCTGCTGAAGTGATCTGCCCGTCCGTCTTGCGCATCGGCGCCATGCTCGTCGTCGCCATGCTTGCAGCCAAGGGCACCTCGCTCCTCCGGAATGTCTACAGCATCAATCGCGGATACGAAGAGTTGGTCCCGCGCTTAACCGCGCTCGGGGCTTCGATCAAAGAGCAATGAGATCGATCGCCGAGATCAAACCCTCACTAAAGCGCATCACAACCCGCAAGACTGAGCGCGGCGAGCTTATGCGTTTTTTCGTACGACACTTGAATTATTCGCGCGCGCGTGACGGCCTCCCCACAATTACGATGGGACGCATGGGGCGCATTCTCGAGGGCATTCCGACTGCCGACCTCTACTATCTGCAAAAGGTCTGCAGTCAAGCGAAAAATTTTAGCAAAAAATTTTGGTGGGAAGTCGATCCGAAAAAGCATTTCAACGAAAACAACGCCCGGTAGCGCTTGAAAGATGTGCGCTGGTATGGTAGAGTAGAAAACGGTCGCTCTCGTGGCGCAGAGCGGCTCCCGGAGCGGCGCGGTCTCCTTGATCGCCCCTTGCCTGAAGGCCGCGTCGCTTCGTTTTCTCAAACTTCTCAAACCGCCTTTTCGGGCGGTTTTTGTTATAGTCACAAGGTGAAAACTATTGTCCAAGACGGCGACCTCGTGCTCCGCAAAAAAGCAAAACCCCTCCCCGAGGAGCTTTTTGGGAGCGCGAAGCTTGCGCAACTCATCAAAGACATGAGTGGGGCGCTCGACGCCGAGCCCGATGGGGTGGCGCTCGCCGCGCCACAGGTCGGCGTCTCATGGCGCATTTTTATCATACGCAAAGACCGGACCCTGCCTCTAAAACCCGCCGCTTCAGAAGTGGCGGGTTCGGGCGAACTTTCGGCAAAGTCGAAAGTTTTAGCCCCGCAAGTAGATGTATACATCAACCCCGAGATCGTAAGGCGTTCGCGTAAAAAGCAGGAGACCGATGAGGGGTGTCTCTCTGTTCGCGGCAAATACGGGCACACCAAGCGGCACGAGCGCGTGACACTGCGCGCTCGTCGCGAGAGCGGCGAGCGTGTCGAGCGCGGCGCAGGCGGCCTCCTGGCGCAAATCTTCGAGCACGAGCTCGACCACCTCGACGGCATCCTCTTCACCGATCACGCGACTGACGTCGTCGAACTCAAACACACCGATGAGCATCTTGCCTAAATTTATATATTTTGGGACGCCGTATGTCGCGCGCGATACGCTCACGGTGCTTGTCGAGCAGGGTTTTGTGCCTACCCTCGTTATCACGAACCCCGACGCTCCGAAGGGGCGCGGGCACGTGCTTACGCCCTGCGAGACGAAAGTGTGGGCGCTTGAGCATGGTCTTACCGTCGTCACGCCAGAAAAACTTGATGACACCGCGGTCGCTGAAATCAAAAAATACGCCTGCGAGTACGCGCTTGTCGTCGCCTATGGCAAGATATTGCCTGAGTCCCTCATCAGCGCCTTCCCCAAAGGGGTGCTCAATGTCCACTATTCACTCCTCCCCAAATATCGCGGCGCCTCTCCCGTTGAAGCGGCGCTCTTACACGACGAGACCGTCACCGGCGTTACGATACAAAAAATGGTGAGGGAGCTCGATGCGGGCGATATCCTTGCGCAAGAAGAGATGGCGATAGGGCAAGACGAAACGACAAAAGAACTCAAGCCGCGGCTTATTGAAGTAGGCGCAAGGCTCCTTGTTGCCACCCTCCTTCGCTACCTTGCAGGCGAAATTATCCCTGTGCCGCAAGACCATGCGCGCGCAACGCGCGCACCAAAAATTAAGAAAGAAGAGGGGAAGCTTAATCTCTCGGCTCCCGCCTTCGATAATTGGCGCAAGTATCGCGCATACGCCGAAAGTCCAGGTACATATTTTTTTGATCCACCAACTGGCGAGGGTAAACGCTACAAAATCACAAAAGCAAAATACGAAAATAACTCGTTTATCGTCGAACGTGTCATTCCCGAAGGTGGCCGTGAGATTGCATACAGGTAAATAAGGGCGCCCGCTTCGCGGGCGCCCAAAATTCTAAACATCGAAAGTCGCACTGATGACTTACCGACCAGGAAGAAGCGCTGAAAAGAGCTTTCTCTTCCGCGAGACCGGTTTGTCGGCAAAGACCTCCTCCACCGACACGCTGATCCCAAACGACATGGCGTGAAAGAGCCGGAGTTCGTTGGGGTGTTTGTGGAAGAGTACTCCATCGCGGAAGCCGCCGTCGACTTTTTGGTCGAAGACGGCTCGCTCGACGGCGTCGACGCCCCATTGTTGCTGAAGAGCTTGCGGGATGTCTGACACAATAAGCTGTGCACCTGGTTTGAGGCACACCGCCATCGTCGGGTCATCTTTTGAGACAAGCCCGACGGTATGCTGACTGATGCGCGCAGTGACCAACTGGTCACCTACGACCGCATCGCGCCGTTTGGCGCCTTCGGCACTATAATCGCATATTGGTTTTTCTCCCTTTGTGAAAGGGCTACGAACCGGTAACCCTACGGAGAGTATACCTCCCTTTCCTACCTCCGTGAATAGCGGCCGATCAAGGTCGCCCCGGCGAGTGTCTTGCCCTGTATCGCGTCGAGGACTTCTTGTTTTGTGGGAGGGTTTGCAAAATGCAAATCTCCTTTTATTGCGTAGAGTTTGAAAATGTAACGATGCTCGGCTGGCTCGTACTCTGGCGGCGGACAGGGGCCTCTGTAGCCCATCTCCCCGCGACCGTTCACACCCGCCGTTCCAACTGACCTCCCTTCCAAAATTTCTGTCGTATCGGGCGGAATGTTGAAAAGAACCCAGTGGTTAAAGACACCAGACGGATGTTTTTCCTTTCGTACATCGGGATCGTCCATAATGAGGGCAAGCGACGCCGTGCTTTCCGGTATACCAGAAATGGAGAGCGGTGGTGAAAGAAGCCGGTCCTCATCACAAGTGTATTTCGCGGGGATTTTTCCGCCGTTCTCGAACACTGAGCTCGTAAGTTCCATACGTCTATCCTAGCATTGCGATGCCTGATTTTTCGGTTAGAATGCCCTCACGCGCCGCTTTGCGGCGCGTGCGAAAACATATTCCGCGGTAGTTCTCCGCCAGCTGGCGGAGGTAGAGCGGTTTTCAAAATATGTACACAGTTTATGCCATATACAATAAAGATCACGACA
>MFLS01000010.1:16322-17713 GCA_001781625.1 Candidatus Kaiserbacteria bacterium RIFCSPHIGHO2_12_FULL_56_13 | reverse complement strand
TACCAGCGGCTCCCGGTGAAGCATTGTTCCGTTTTCTTCTCACCGACCGCGCCGAGATTGGTCGTTGCGACAACGGAAAGCCGTTTTGGCTGTTCCGCCGGCGCCGCTTGCGGGAGGCCTTCCCGAAGGAGCGCCTTGAAGCGCGTGTGCCATGCGTCGCCCTGTTCGCCATTGAGACGATTCGCGATGTCCGCAACGACGCCGAGACGTGAGTCTGGAATGCCAACGAGTGCCCGAGTGATCGGGCCGAGCATGTCCTTAGACATGGTCTGTTTCTCCTATTAAAGAGCTTGTCATACAGCGAGAAAGGATTATCCTGCTCGCCACAACGATAATAGTATTACCTAAATTACCAAATCTGTCAAGGCGCGCTCTGCAAGGGTAACCACATTGCTCAAGAGGCAGGCGACGGCGATGGGGCCGACCCCACCGGGCACGGGAGTGAAGACGGAGCATTTGGGGGCACAGGCGGGGTCGGCGTCGCCGACAAGTGTGCCGCCTGACTCAGAAGTCCCTGCATCAATCAACATTACGCCTTGTTTTAACATCATCGGTTTGATAAGCCCGGGAGACCCTGCGCCGGAAACCACGATGTCTGCGTCAGCAAGCGCCGTCTCGAAATTCGCTCCTCGACCAAGGACCGTCACGCTCGCCTCCTGTTGTCCGAGCCAGAGCGCTGCTGGTTGCCCCACCAAAAAACCGGAGCCAACAACAACTGCCTGTTTACCCTTTAGCTCGACTGCGTGTCGTTTGAAAATTTCTGCAATCGTAGCGACGACCGGCGGGAGGAGCGCCGCAGGGTCGCCGCGCGCGAATATTTCGCGCGCGGCGCTCCCGAGCACGTCCGCATCTTTTTCGACTGGTATCGAGTCGAGGAGTGTCTTTTGGTCAATTTCGACAGGCAGGGGTAGTTGCACGATGACAGCGTCTGCGTCCGCAACATCAGCACCAAGGGGGCGACTCTCGAAGACACATCCCGCATTCTCTGCCGCGCGCGCCTTCACTCTCATGTAGGCGAGTGTTGCTGGTGTCTCCGCGCCGACAATCGCCACCACCTTCGGCGGATGCAGAAGTTTGTTCGCACGCTCTTTCGTGCGTGCGAGAATCTCTTCTGCAATTGTTCGGCCATCAACGATCATGCGAGTTTAAATTCTTTTTTCAATTCTGCGATTCCCTCTTCAAGCGTGATGGTTGGTTCCCAGCCGAGAAGTTCTTTCGCTTTCTGATTATCCGCTTGGGAGTCATGCGCTTCGATGCGCGGGGGGAGCGTTATGCGCTCGCCGCCAAAAAGCGCCGCGAGTTCATTCACCGACCGATTCTTGCCCGTGCCGATATTAATGACCTCTCCCTTCCCCACCTTCTTGCTCGAAGCCGCGAGCATGGTTGCTCGC
>MFLS01000010.1:16033-16301 GCA_001781625.1 Candidatus Kaiserbacteria bacterium RIFCSPHIGHO2_12_FULL_56_13 | reverse complement strand
AAGTCGCGTGTCTGCGTCCCGTCGCCGACGATGGTCAGGGGCTCTCCATTCTTACGCTGTTTGAGAAATTTACCAATCGCGAGTGCGTAGGGTCCCTCTGGGTCGATCCCCGACCCGTACACATTGAAATAGCGGAGTGAGACGCCCGGCAGGCCATACACCTCAGCGAACATGCGCACATAGAGTTCGCCTATATATTTTTGAAGCCCGTAGGGGTTTGCGGGCATAGCCCTCAAATCTTCAGAAAGGGGGAGCGTCTCTTGGTTCC
>MFLS01000010.1:2371-16016 GCA_001781625.1 Candidatus Kaiserbacteria bacterium RIFCSPHIGHO2_12_FULL_56_13 | reverse complement strand
GCGGCATAAACCACGCGCTTGACCTTTGCGTCTTTCGCCACAACGAGTACAGATAGGGTTCCGTCTACGTTTGCATGGTGCGATTCGAGGGGGTGTTCAATAGAGAACGGGACACGTGGCAAAGCCGCGAGATGAAATACGCAATCGACGCCGCTGAAAGCAGGTGCTAATCCGGACGTATTGCAAACGTCCTGTTCAAAAAATGCGACCCCGTCGGGAACTCTCTCGCGTTTACCGCCAGAGAGATTGTCGACCACGCGCACTTCGTACCCGCCTAGAAGAAGCGCTTCGACAAGATGCGAGCCGATAAACCCTGCCCCGCCGGTAACCACAGCGACCTTTGTCATGTCCCTGAAAGCGAGAGGAGCGCGCGCAAGGTCTTAAGAGTGATCGCGAGGTCGAGGCCGAAGGAGCGGCGCTTGAGGTAGTAGAGGTCGAAGGAGAGCTTTCGTCGCGTCTTCTCGATATCGGCTGCCCCGCGCGGCACGTTGTAGTCGTGGATCTGCGCCCAACCAGAGAGGCCGGGCGCAATCAGGTGCCGTAGGTGGTAAAAGGGTATTTCGCGCTCGTATACCTCGGCGATCTTGGGGAGCTCGGGCCTAGGGCCGATGAAGGAGAGCTCACCCTTGAGGACATTCCACAATTGAGGCAGTTCATCGATACGCGTTTTGCGCAGTAGTCTCCCGAAAAGCGTCACGCGATTTTTCTTTTGGAGCTCTGGGTCCCCATGGTCGTCAAAGAGCATGGTACGGAGCTTGTACACCCTGAAGTGCCCTCCCCCTCTCCCGATACGCTCATGCCGAATAAAAGCCGAACCGTCCGTAAGAGAGAGCACGAGCGCGGCAAGCACGATAAGGGGGATGGCGAGGAGAAAGCCCGCGAGGGCGAGGGCGAGGTCGGTACCGCGCTTCACAAGGTCGTAGAGCGAGCGTCGGCGCGGCAGCGATTCGAGTAGGCGCTCGATGCCGACATGATCAAGGGGGACTCGATTGAAGATGTCTTCGTAAAACGAGACGAAATCGATGAAGGTCGTGCCTTTGGTCATGAGAGGGTAGAGGCGCGGCAAATCGCGCGTGACCCTCGGGTCGCGCGTATCGAGCACTATCGTCCGTACGCCCCCTGCAACTGCCTTGTATACCGCATCGGCAACCTCGTGATCTCCTGCGCGCGCCGTATCGAGATAGCTCGTAAAACGGATCCGGTAGAGATCATTCTCGGTCACCTCTTCAAGGAGCTCGGCGACTGCTCTTCCCGCACCAATGAGGAGAGCCGAAGCGCGTGCGGTCGTTGTGCGCTCGCGGTTCATCCGATAAAACCGCCAGAGCGAAACCGCGACCACTGAAATCACAAGATAGAGCACGAGGATCGTCTTCGGCGCAATCGTGAGGGGGAGCGCAAAAAAGATGAGCGCCGCGATCACGATGTTCGCAAGCTGGGCCCCAAAAATGCGCATGCTCATCACGCGACGGATCGGCCTGGTCTGCTTTTCATAAAGTCCTGCGGTGTAAAAGACGACCAGCGAAATCACAAAAATAGGTATGAAGGGGAGGATATTGATCAGCCAGTAACGAAGTTCGGGTATCTCAAGGTTACGGAGGAGTAAGGCCGCAAGGAGCGAGAGAAAGAGGAGCAAAAAATCACCGATAAGGAGAATCGCCGTCTCGCGGCGCGAGAATGCCATAGATGCGGATATTATAACGAATAATTCTGTTGTACAGTTGCACCATGTCCGAGGTCGGTCGCAAGAAAATTCTCTATGTCATCACCAAGTCAAACTGGGGCGGCGCTCAGACGTATGTCTATACCCTTGCGACATATTTTAAAAAAGAAGGAGCTCGGGTTGCGGTCGCGTTGGGGGGCACGGGCCAAGCTAGAGCTAACGCGGGGCTACTTGCAGAGAAACTTGCTGACGCAGACATTCAAACAATTTTCGTGCAGAACTTTATGCGAAACATTTCTCTATTGCGCGAATGCAAAGCTTTTTTTGAATTGGTGAGGATTTTTAAGAAAGAAGCCCCTGACATTGTTCACCTTAACAGTTCTAAAGCCGGGGGAATCGGGGCTCTCGCTGGCCGCATCGCTGGAGTGCAGAAGGTCGTGTTTACCTCGCATGGCCTCGCGTATGACGAGGACAAAGACCCGCTCACTCGCCTCTTCAGATGGCTCGCGACATGGCTCACCTTCATGTTCGCCCATCAGGTTATCCTTATCTCAAAAGACACCTTCGAACGCGCGCGCCGCATGCCCCTCTGCGGCCGTAAAGTGCACCTGGTCTACAACGGCACCCCGCCCATCGAATTTTCGACCCGCGAGGAGGCGCGCGCGGCCCTATGCAAAGAGGCGCGCGATGAGTTTTGGGTAGGCACGATAGGCGAGCTTACGCGCAACAAAGGGCTCTCCTACCTAATCGACGCCGCCGCTATCCTCAAGAAGCGCGGGCTTCCCTTCACGCTCTGCATCATCGGCGAGGGGGAGGACCGCGCGGCCTTGGCGACCTCGATTGCAAAAAACGACCTTGAACAGCAGGTGCGTCTTCTCGGTTTCGTGCCGCACGCCGCGGCCCGTCTCAAGGCCTTCGACATCTTCACCCTCACCTCGATCAAAGAGGGTCTCCCTTATGTGCTCCTTGAGGCGGGAGCAGCTGGTTGCGCCGTCGTCGCGAGCCGCATCCCGGGTGCGACCGACATCGTCGACCGCGAGACCGGCATCTTAGTTGAGCCGAGAGATCCTGCGGCGATCGCAGACGCTATCGAAACTCTCATGCGCGACCCGCGCTATCGCCAGAGTATGCGTGAGAAATTGCGCGCGCGAGTGAACGAACGATTCTCGACACAGAAAATGGCGCAAGGGATAGCCGAAGTCTATCTCATTTAACCGCCGAGGTACTCATTCTCGACGGCTGAAGTGCGCGGCGCACCTCGACCGAAACGTGCGAGCGAGGTCACGATCCCGAGCGCCAAAAACTCCATGACAAGGTGCGATCCGCCGCTCGACATGAAGGGTATCGTCGTCCCGGTCACTGGCAAAAGCCCGACATTGATGCCGGCGTGTATCGTCACGTGCGCCGCAAAAAGTATCAGAACGCCAAGCGTGAAAAAGGCGTCGAAGTTCGTCGAGGCGATGCGCGCAATTTGCCCCAGCCGCCATAAAAGAAGGCCGTAGAGGAGAAGAAGAAAAACCACTCCAACAAAGCCCCACTCCTCGGCAAAGGCCGCAAAGATAAAATCGGTCTGATACTCCGGTAAAAAGCGGAGCTTACTTTGCGTCCCGTAACCGATGCCTTTGCCGAAGAGCTGCCCCGAGCCGATCGCAATGCGCGCCTGGTAGGCGTTGTAGCCGGCGCCCTGAATATCACCGGCGGGGTTCACGAACGCGAGGATACGCTCGCGCTGATACTCTTGAAGGCCCTCGAACCACAGGCCCGCAATCGCGACAACAAAGATGGCGGCGAGAAAGGCGAGGTGTTTTTTTGAAATACCTGAAATGAGCATCATGCCAAGCCACAGCGCCCCGAGGATGAGCGCAGTGCCAAGATCGGGCTCGACAAGGACAAGGAGCGTGAGGGCCAGCGCGTAGACGCCCGAGACAAGGATGTGGCGGACATTCTGTATCTCGATGTGCCGTCGCGAGAGGTACTTCGCAAGGAGCGCTACGAGCGCGAGTTTTGCGAAATCAGCTGGCTGAAAAGAGACGGGACCAAAAGTAAACCACGCCCGCGCTCCCATCACCGGCTCAGCAAAAAATAGGAGTGCGACGAGGAGCACGAACGCGCACCCGTAGGCCGCCATCACGACCGGCATGCCGCGGATAAAACGCATATCGAGCGATGCGGCGACAATGTACACTCCTATCCCGAGAGCGAGCCATACGAGCTGACGCGAAGCAAGCGACTCGCCTGCTCCGAAAGTGCTCATGGTGAGGATACCGAGGAGCGCGATGGCAACGGCAGAGAGGAGGAGCCGCCAATCGAAGGTGAGGTGCTGCTCTCGTTCGCTAAGCGTCATGAGGGGAGCACCAGCAGGGGCATCACCTCGATGCGCGCCGGGGGCAAACCGAACGGCTGCCCCCACGTGAAGGTCGCAGTGACGCTCCCCTGCGGGGGGATCGTTTTGAGGAGGGTTTGCGACGCCGCGATCACATTGTCGCTCGCGTCATACACGACCCCCACTGCGATGATATCGGTCATGGGAACAAAGGTGGGGTTTGAAAGAGTCGCGGTCACGCGGGGAGCGCCCTCTGTCCCCCCGACGGCTGGGCTTGCCACCTTGGGAAGTGTAAGGGTGCCCTTAAAGGTGAACCAGGTGACTTTGCTCGGGTCGATAGTGAGAAAGGCCTGCGCACCCGCGACATTGCCGGTGAAGAACGCCGGTACATAGACCGGGACGCTCCGAAACGGCGGCAGATCGAGCGTGCCGGTAGCTTGCTTAAGGATAGTGCGGTCAGCCGCGTACAAGGTGAGCGTGTAGGGAGCACGACGTGCTGCAGCGCCCGTGTTCGGGTTATCGACATAGGCGATGACATCAACGCGATTCGGTGCGGGGAAGAGTGCTTTGGTAAAACGCACTACGGGCGCTTGTTGGAGCGCCGTGCAGAGGAGGCTGCAGGGGCCGCCGCAATCAACGCCCTGCTCGCCCTGATTTTGCGTGCGGTCGGTGCACGAAGGTGCTTGATACAAGGTCGGTACCAAAATGAGCGCGAGCACAAAAATAATCAACGCGGCTCCGATAGCCGTAATCACAAATCGCCGCCTCGAGGCCCAATTCATGTGTGCAGTATAAACGAAAAACGCGCGCAGAGTGTTGGCGGCTAGCTACTCTCCCCACCGGTGAAGGTAAGTACCATCGCCGCTAAGAGGCTTGACTGCCGTGTTCGGAATGGGAACGGGTATAACCCTCCCGCCAAACCACCAACACTCTGCGCGCGTTTTTCTAAACCCTCTTGGGTCGGACAAATATTTGCAAAGCAAATGTTTTAGTCGCGCGACAAAATAAATACGCAAAAAGTATGTTCAGTGCATCTATGATTGTGCTGTTCAGAGTTCCGCACAAGAGATATCGGCGTATTAGTACTCCTCTGCTCAATGCCTTGCGGCACTTTCACATAGAGCCTATCAACCTCGTAATCTTCGAGGGGCCTCATAACGATTACTTATCTTGGAGCGCGTTTCCCGCTTAGATGCTTTCAGCGGTTATCGCAACCCGACTTAGCTACGGGGCGGTGCCGTTGGCACGACAGCCCCCAGACCATAGGTCAGTTCATCCCGGTCCTCTCGTACTAGGGACGACCCTCCTCAATAATCAACGCCTGTAGGAGATAGGAGACCAACCTGTCTCACGACGGTTTGAACCCAGCTCGCGTACCTTTTTAATTGGCGAACAGCCAAACGCTTCGGACCTGCTCCAGCCCGGCGCTAAGGTGAGCCGACATCGAGGTGCCGAACACCGCCGTCGCTATGGACGCTTGGGCGGTACCAGCCTGTTATCCCTAGGGTAACTTTTATCCGTTAATCTCTGGCCGCGTCTAAGGCGGCGCATCGGTTCACTAGATCCTGCTTTCGCATCTGCTCGACTAGTATGTCTCGCAGTTAAGCCAGCTTTTACTCTTACGCTATCGGCACGGTTTCCATTCGCGCCTAGCTGACCTTGATGAACTCCTCCGTTACTCTTTAGGCTTGATGTTCTCCACTTTGTAAGCAAGCGACGGCACTTCAGTAAGTATCGGCCGAACAAATTGCTCAATGATGAGCGAACTTGCGTAGGGCAGATACAGTCGGAATGAACCATTGCGTTGCTTGTGCAGGGCGGCTTCGATACCGAAGTGTCGAAGTGCCTCTTGCACTAGAACAAGATCTTTCTTTGTATATCCGAGTGAATGTATCACGAGCGAGCGGTGCTTGGATGATTTTGCTGAACCATCGTCAAGAAACCAAATCGCAAGTGATAGCGAGCTCATCAATTTCTTGATAAGCGGTGGGATTCGCTTCTTTCCGCTTTGATAGAATTGTGCACCATAAAATCGAAGTGCTGGATGACTCACGGTTGTGAATCCATACACCACTTTTTCTCTTTTGTGCTTTTCATACCAACCAGACAGAATCCATTCTTGAAATTCATGCGCGAGCCACTCAAGGTATTCGCGCTGGGCGGAGCCGTGTTCGACTTTAAGTCGATACGTCCTGCCGCCGTTTTGAGTCTCAAGATGCCCGTCGCCGAGCAAAAGCCCGACGATCAATTCTCGCTGTCGTTTGGATAACGTAAGATCTTTCTTTTTCTCACGAATTTCTTTCGTGTTCATGGATGTGTAGTTATTGCTACACCTTCGTATCGCTACGAAGATCGGACTATATCTTCATCGTCTTTCGACGAGTCTGGCATGTAGTCTCTGAGGGTTCTGCTCAAGAACTGAAAGATGGGGAGGAGCGAGTCCTCCCAAAAATGGATATTCCATCTTCCAGTTCTCGAACAAGCTTCCCTGCTGATTGTCCGCACTTCAAGATTTTCACTACTCGCTTACGCGAATGAGTACTTGAAGATCCTCGGATGTTCCAGCATTTGGCCAAATTGCTTACGCAGATTTCTCCACGCAGTCCCCCTTATTTTAATTCTCCATTTTTAAGACATTGGTCGGACGGGCGCTGCTATTCGAGGATAGCGCCCCACCAAAACTACCCGCCACGCACGGTCCCCCTGTGGATCCCACAGAGGTTAGACCGTACACGAGACAAGAAGGGTATTTCACTGACGAGTCCATGCCACCCGAAAGCGGCACTTCAACCTCTCCCCTCTATGCTACGCATGTATCACGTACGGCCAATACGAAGCTGTAGTAAAGCTCCTAGGGTCTTTTCGTCTACCTACAGGTATCCGGCATCTTCACCGGAAGTGCATTTTCACCGAGCGAGTCCTCGAGACAGTTCCCCAGTCATTACGCCATTCGTGCACGTCGGAATTTCATGTTCTCCCCGTATTTCTACGGGCACTGACTATATCTTCATCTGATAACGGGCGCGAGCTAAAATCTCATCGCGTTTATATTTTCTCATCCCGCTCGGATTCATTTTGAATGCGAGTCGGGTGATTTCTTTCAATCCATTCAGCGTTGTATGCCTTCCCTTATCCATAAGGAGGCAGACTTGCTTGAATAGTTTGAAGTCTTTGGACTTTCCTGACCGTAACGGATAGTTCTCGAAATGCGGAATGACTTTGGTAAGAAGATCGTTGAGGGAACGGACTTCGTATTTCAAAGTCCGGTCTTTCGCATCTCTTCTCATGAATCCACATCCGAACTTCTTGTGCATGAGAAACAACACTTCAGCTCGGTCGTGGTTTTGGGCCACACAAAAGCTTGGTTTTGTCTCCCATCCAATCAAGAATTTGTCGCGCTTGGAGAAGGATACTGAAAAGCATCCTTCTCCGTCAGAAAAACCTGAAATATATTCGTTGAGATTCCGCACATTCGTCTTCAGCGTTGGCGTATTATGGCGTCTCATCGTATTGCTACATGATACACCATCTTGGTCGCCAATGGACATTGGCGACCAAAGTCGATACGGGGTCAATCCTTCGATTTCTCTCAGGACGACTTCCCACGGTATTCTCCTGCCTTCATCGCATCGATTTGGGCGACGCTCCAGCGAGGACTCCACCGTTATAGCCAATTTTGCTTCCAGAATCGCTTCTGGAACGGGCATCTTCCATACCCGACAAGGAATTGCGCTATCCGTTCCTTTCAACGGAGTACTCTGTCTTCACCCTGCGTAGCTTTACGCGAAACAGGGGCACGACGTTTGGTATCTGAGGGTTCTCGCGCGCTTCGAAGCACACGAGTCTTCCCTGCTGATTGCGATTACGAATCGCTTCCCAGCATATAGTCATGTTTATTTTAGGACCCATCATGCATTACTACATGACGAGGCAGCATTCTGCGTAATTACCAAAATCTTTTCTACAATCGTCCTAGTCCTGCCGGGTTCGATCCGAGGATCAAACCCAACACCTTAGGACGATTATAGTTATCGCCGACATTCACCGGGGCTTACACAGTCCAGCTCATTTCTTGCGAAATGAACCCACCGTGGTTGACCTTCCGGCATTGGTCAGGCGTCACCCCCTATACCTCCTCTTACGAGTTCGCAGGGAGCTGTGTTTTTGGTAAACAGTTGCCAGGGAAACTTTCACTGCGGCCCCGCCTTGCGGCGGGGCAGGCCTTATCGCTAACTTACGGCCGCTTTTTTGCCGAGTTCCTTGAGGACATCTCACTCGTTCGTCTTGCTCTACTCGAGCTGACCACCTGTGTCGGTTTGCGGTACGGACAGAGTTAAGTTGAATACTAGAAGTTTTTCTTGAGACCGCGCTTTATGCTCTCTCTCCCTCCGTAGAAGAAAATTGCGTTAATGCTTGGGATCCCGCCTTTCGGCGGAGCGCTGCGGATTTGCCTACAGCGCGCCCTCACACCAATAACCGAGATCCAATCCCCGGCAGCATATACAGCAGTCCGTCACTCCATCGCCCTAACTCTGGTCACGGAATATTGACCGTGTGTCCATCGGGTGCGGTTTTCACCATCCCCTTAGGCCCGACTAACCCTTAGCTGATTACCATGGCTAAGGAAACCTTGGTCTTTCGACGTGCGGGGTTCTCACCCGCATTGTGGTTACTTGTACCGGCATTCTCACTTCGTAGCGCTCCAGCATGGGTTACCCCTTTACCTTCAGCGCACTACGAACGCTCTCCTACCACGAGCACATAATAAATTATGTGCTCATCCGCAGTTTCGGCACGACATTTAACCCCGATTATCTTCGGCGCACGGACTCTCGATGAGTGAGCTGTTACGCTTTCTTTGAATGGTGGCTGCTTCTAAGCCAACATCCTCACTGTCTATGAGTCCGCACTTCCTTGTGATGTACTGAATGTCGATTTTGGGGCCTTAACTGGCGATCTAGGCTCTTCCCTTCTCGATCGATGGAGCTTCGCCCCCACCTTCTAACTGCCGCGCAGGTGTCTGGCATTCGGAGGTTGATAGGGACCACGAGATTTCTCCCTGTTGGTCCCTTCCAGTGCTCTACCTCCAGACACATATATCGCGACGCCAGCCCAAAAGCTGTTTCGGAGAGAACCAGCTATTCCCAGATTCGATTAGCTTTTCACTCCTTGCCACAAGTCATCCCAATGCGTTGTACAACATATGAGTTCGGGCCTCCCGCCTCCTTTCGGAGACGTTCACCCTGCTCATGGCAAGCTCATCTGGCTTCGGGTCGTATGTATGCTACAAACGCGCTTATCACACTCGGTTTCCCTATAAGCTCCGCCCCGGAGGGGCTTAGCTCACGCAACATACACACACTCGCCGGCTCATTCTTCAATAGGCATGCGGCAACGGAATAAATCCGCCGCCACCCTTTGTAAGTACGCGGTTTCAGTTCTATTTCACTCCCCTCTCGGGGTTCTTTTCACCTTTCCCTCACGGTACTTGTTCGCTATCGGTCGTAGGACATATGTAGCCTTGCCAGTTAGTCCTGGCAGATTCGCTCGAGCTATTCGTGTCTCGAGCTACTCAAGAACAGTGACACAAGAGGCGATTTGTTTTCGGATACGGGGCCATTACCCTCTGGGGCTCCGCTTTCCAGCAGATTCTCCTAACGCATCGCTTCGTAACTCCTGTCGTGTAAACACGATATCACTGCCTTACAACCCCGAGCACGTACTTGCGTACATGCTTGGTTTGGGCTCCTCCCTTTTCGCTCGCCGCTACTTGGGGAATCACAAGAGTCGCTTTCCATTCGCACGACTATACGCGCGAACAGAAAGCAACTCGCATTTGTTCTCTTTTCCTCTCGGTACTGAGATGTTTCACTTCCCGAGGTATGCTTCCCTCAACGTTACTTGAAGGATTCTCGCCAAAGGCGAGAGAGTTTCCTCATTCGGAGATCTCCGGATCAAAGGCCACAAGCCGCCTCCCCGAAGCTTATCGCAAGCTAGTTACGTCCTTCATCGCTGTCCTAAGCCAAGGCATCCACCGCGCACCCTTTTCAAATCTCCTGTGCGGAGACCTGAATACCACAATCATTATTTGCACTTACTATACCTTTTGCGTATTTAGTTGTCAGAGAACTCGTGCCTACCCTTAAACACGAACCGCCCCTTCAGGGGCGGTTCGCGCGAGAAACGCGTGGGCCTCGCGGCCTATCCGCTCCGAAGAGTTAGGGTATTGCGTTTCGTAGACACACTCGCAGTATAGAGCGATACGGCTTCTCTTGTCAATCCACAGCTCAAAAGGTAACGCGCCCCCCTAGGGGGGCGCGTTACCGCACTATCAGAGGACAGTGTCTAGTCTTTGATCGAGCCCCGTAGGTGCTCGAGGTAACGAGCCGCGGCTTGCTGGCCGCCAAGCCCGAAGGCGAGGCCAACGGCAAGAGAGACGGCGATCACCACGCCCATGAAGAGGGTCTGGACAAAGGCGGTTGCGACCTGGAGCTGGGCCAGGGCCGCAAGTATCGCGAAGATCCAGATCGCATAGCGAGCGGTAGAACCGAGGAGATTCGCCCCTTGGAGACCGGCGGCACGTGCCGTGCCAGTGACGACGCGCTGGGCCGCATCTGCCACAACTGCCGCGACCAAAAGGATCAAGACCGCGACAATGACCTGCGGGAGATACCCGAGAACCACATCTCCCAAAAAGGCGTTAACCGCTCCAAGACGCAGGACATCGAGCGCCGCGACCAAGAAGACGACAATGACGAACCACTTGACCAAGATGCCGATGAAAAGCCCCGATGAGAGGCGGTACCCGGCACGCTCGACGATACGCTCCACTCCGGCAGCTTTGAGCGCCGTGTCGATGCGCAAAGCGTCAATAACTTGCTTGACGATGCGCTCGAGGCCGAGGCCGATAAGCCAGCCGATGATGAAGATGATGATCGCGATGACTAAATTGGGGATGAACCCGATCAGCCCCGACAAGAGACCCTGAAAGGACTGGTTCAAGACATCCGCCCACGTGGTGAAAACCATAGGTAATTGCTAGCGTTTTGACTTAATAATGCCCACAAAGAGGCCCGCCTGCTTGCAGGCCTGGGTGCGAGCTCCTACCCCAAAGTGTAGCAAGTCCTACGCTCTGGTGCGGTCGAGGATAGCCTGGTGTGGATAGTCAAAAATGTCCCGTATGAGGCGGTCGTAGATGCCCAGCCGATAGTTGAAGTCGTCGGTCGTGAAAGAGGCATAGCGGAGTTCTCGTCCAAGCTCGGCTTCGATTGCATACACCGCCGCCCTAAGCGCTCGCTCATGGAGCCTATCACCCACAATGAGGAGATCGACGCCCGACTCGATCGTCCCGGTAAAAACGCCCGACAAGACGACGAGCCGAAGATTGCCCGCTTTCTTAAGGAGCCGCAAGAGATTCGCCGGAGAGATTGAGGTAGTCGAACGCACAAAAGCTGCAAGCGCTTCAAGGTGCGAGTAGCGCTGGTTCACGCGGTAAGACGCACGATGCCCTTTGCCACGACGCTCGATGAGCCCGGTATGGAAGAGTTTTTGCAGCTCGGCTCTTGTTATCTCTCGCGAGAGCTTGGCGCGCTTCGCGATGTCAGCAAGAGAGAGTGTCTCGGTGCGATTAAACATGAAGAGCCGCAGGAGCTTGACCCGTGCGAGTGAGCCAAAAAGGCGCGCGAGCGAATCCATAATCCGCGCCACTATACCCTAAAAACACACCGCCCGCCAAAAGGCGGGCGGTGTGTCAAAAACCCTCGGCTTTTTACTTGAGCGTTGCCTTAGCGCCAGCCGCAACAAGCTTCTTTGCAAGTTCCTCGGCCTCCTCCTTTTTCATGCCTTGCTTCAACATCGAGGGGGCGCCGTCGACGAGATCTTTCGCCTCTTTGAGTCCGAGGCCCAAGGCCTCTTTCACGGCCTTGATGACGGCGATCTTGTTTGCGCCGACATCAGTGAGTTCGACATCTGCGGTCGACTTGCCCTCCGCTTCAGCAGCGGCCCCAGAAGCGGGACCCGCGACGGCAACAGCGGCCGCTGAAACGCCGAACTTTTTTTCAAGCACTTTCACAAGCTCCGAGAGCTCAAGGACGGGCATCACCTCGATCTCTGCAACAAGCTTCTTAAACTTTTCTGGGATTTCTGTTGGTTGAGTATCTTCCATAATTATTTCTTATTTTTTGCAATCTGATCGAGTGCGATGACTAGCCCTTGGACTGGCGCGTTAATAACATTGACAAACATACCGCGTAAAACCGGAAGGGGCGGTATCATTGCGATCGCCGTCATGCGCACCGCGTCTGCGAACGCATTGTCAAAAATGCCGCCCAAGATCGTGAGCGCGTCTTTGTGCTTCTTCACATACTCATAGATGCCGCGCGGCACCGCGGTCGAGTCGCCCTCGCCTGCCTGTGCAGGCAGGTTCCATGCAAGCGCGACCTCGCCGGGGAGATTAGGCACTTGTCCTTTGTAACCGCGCGCGTCGAGCGCGCGGCGAAGCAAGGTCTTTTTCGCCACATAGTAGCCGACGCCCTCCCTCTTCAACGCCCGGCGCATCGCAGCGGTATCAGTGACCGAGAGCTTGTGAAAGCGCACGAAGACTGCCGACGTCGCTTTCGAAAGCGCGCTTTCAAGTGTTGCGACGATGTCGCGTTTCTTCTCTTTCGTAATTGCCATGCATAGGTACGAACAAAAGGAGTTACCTTGCGTAGGTTTTATGCGTCCTTCGACAAGCTCAAGATCTACGACCTACGGTCTTCGGTTCGTACGTACGGAGGATATCAGCGTATGCCACTACTTGCAAGGTGGAGCGTGACGAGGGCAACCGCTATCAAAAGCGAGAAACCGGTCGAAAATTTCACGAAGCGTATCACAAAAGGGAGCGCCCGTTTCAGCTTGAGGTCAGAGTGATTGTTCATAGGCAGTGATCGCAGCAAGAAATGCCTGATCAGTCTCTAGCATAGCAGGATTACGCGCACGGAGCTCTTTGGTGAGACGCAAGGCTTCAGCTCGGTTGCCTAAAAGATAGTGCGCCTTTGCAAGGTCATAGCGCGCCGTATCATTCTCCGGCTCCCCTGCGACGATGTCTTCAAGAAAATCGCGAATGTGCGGCACATCTTCAATAGCGAGGTAGTATTTCAGTGCTTTGCGCGCGATAGTCGCCCCCGGCGCGTAGAGAGTAAGCCCTGCTTCGGCGTAGCGCGCGGCCTCGCGCGACTCCCCCGCGGCAAGGGCGAGTGAAGCGAGGATAAAGGATGGCTCGGCGTCACGCGGCACCAGCGTGCGGTACCCCTCGACAACCCCGATGGCCTCGAGGTACGCTGCGCGCTTTGCTACGCCGGGGAGGAGCGCGTCGCCCTTGCGGAGCGAAATATTTGCAAGGATGTAGTAGGCCTGCGCGCGTTTTGGCGAGAGCGCTATCGCACGCGCAAGGACCTCGCGCGCCTCTGTCTCGTCGACCGCCACTCCGTCAGGGGCGGTATCGAGGACATGGCCGTAGTAGGTCGCGACACGAGCGTCGTATGGGTAGCGCTTAGCGGCAGCCGCGAGCGTGTCGCGTGCAAACCCATATGCCGCAACAAGCGCATCGCCCTTCAACGCGGGCTCCTGGTGGCTGGTGTACATGTCATAGGCGCGATACGCATATTCAAGGTCAGCGTAGG
>MFLS01000010.1:0-2326 GCA_001781625.1 Candidatus Kaiserbacteria bacterium RIFCSPHIGHO2_12_FULL_56_13 | reverse complement strand
GCGCGCTTGCGATAAGTGTCGTAAGGAGGAACAGGGTCATCGCCGTATCAAAGACCACAAGATTTTGCACGGCGTAGACCCCAAAGAGAGCGAGGAGAGGCGCGCTATGCGCCTTTCCTCGTTTCAAGAGCCGGAGGGCGAACGTGAGTGCAAGCGCAATGAGCGCAATATACAAGAGGAGGCCGAAGAGGCCGTGCTGCGCAAAGTAGTCGAGAAAGGCGTTGTGTGAGCGGTCAAACCACTCTTCACTTATTTTTGACGGATCGTAAATGCGATTGAAGATGATTTCAATATGCTCGGCGCCGACGCCGGTCAAAGGATGCTGGAGCGCCTCGCCCCCAACGCCCTGCCAAACAAAGAGTCGGCTTGCAACCGTGCGATCAGAGAGCGAAATCGTCGCAAGACGCGCAATGGGTTCAAATGGGATAGTCGCAAGAGACGAACGAAATCCTGCAAAAAGGAGCGTGATAACAACAGTACTCACGAGCGCGATGCGGGCAGACTTTTTGACTACATCGTTCCCGCGAAAGGCAGTAAACGTGAGCCAGGCAAGGGCAGTAATAAAGAGAGCAAGTATCGTACCGCGCGTTGCGGTGAGGATGATCGCAACAACTTGGAGCGCAATAGCCCATGCGAAAAGGCGGCGCCACTTACCGCTCGCCTCTCCCCGAGCCATGACCGTCACGAAAATGGTCATGCCAAGATAGCCAGCCGCAAACGCTGCATTCCCAAACGTCCCGCCGATGCGGCCATCAGGTACCGGGACAAGGGGGAGGTCGACACCGAAGAGACCTTGGAGCCATTGGAGGGTGACCACGAGAGCGACCACGGAGCCAACCCACGCGACAACTTTTATAAAGCGTGCGATGAATACCGCGTCAGCGTATAGGAGAATGAGGTAAAAGAACTCAACGGCGACAAGGAGGGTCAAAAGGCCGTCGCCACGATTGAAGGTCGACCAGAAACTGCGATAAAAGTCAGTGCCAAGAAGCGAGGTGATGAAGGCAACGATACAAAGAGCGGCAGGGATCCACACATGCCAATGACGGAGTCGTTGCCAATAAAAGGCCTGCCCCATAAGGGCGAGATAGGCAAAGGCGGCAAGAGTGATAACGCCAAGGCCTCGAAAGAGGAGCGTCTTCCCGGCAACGGCCGGATACATGAGCCAATCGATGACGACGAGGGGGAGGAGGGCCGCGGCGAGGAGGAGATACGGGTACGCGCGAGCGATGCGTTCTTTCATGACGCGAGTTCTGGGTGCTGACTCTTAAACTCTTCAAAGCGCTCCACGTATTGCGTCAGTTCTTGAACAAAAGCCGCGCTTTGATACGCCACAAGCGCCGTGCGATACGCATGGAGGCGCTCCATGAGGACGCCGAGGTTGTACCACGCAAGCCCCGTGTCAGGCGCAAGTGCCGCCGCGCGGCCGAGGTACTCATACACATAGGCCCCGTCGCCCATGAGCTCATATTGATTGGCGATCGATACGAGATAAATGTAGGGGGTATACTCGTCTCCGCCTTTTTTAAGACGTGCGATTTCTGCTTGCGCCTTTGCCACGAGCTCTTCATTGCCCGTGTAGGCACCGGCGAAATCCCATGAAGCAACGGTGTCGCCCTCTATAAGCGGCAGAGGGTGTACAAACGGCTCCTCGGGATATAAGAGATACGCTCCGCCCGCAATAATGACGACACCAGCAAGAGCAAAAGTGGCGGCGCGATTCATAGCGCCCCCATCATACCACACGCCCCACCCCTTCGAGAGGGGTGGGGCGTGTGTGAAGTTTCTTAACGCTCGAGGAGTTGTTTAAGGATTTGCGGAGACGAAGGCGCGTGTCTTAGGGCCAAAGTAACCCACCGACGGCGTGATGCCGTTTGCCGCTTGGAGTTTCGCAAGCGCTCCCCGCGTGAGGGCACCGAATCGGTCGGTTTCATTGTCCGGGGAACCCGGGCCGCTCTCGGCAACGGTGAAGCCGTGCGCATTGAGGTATTGCTGGAGTGCGCGCACATCTTCGCCCGTGACACCTGTCTCAAGGTCGCGCGTGAATGTGCCGCTTGACACTGCGCCTGCCCCTGTCACCCCTCCCACATGGAGCGACGCGTTGACCTTGTCGATGACCGATTGGTCAGCGTTGAAGGAGGCAAGGAGAGTGAGGATCGATTGCACCTGCGCTTCGGTGAGCCCCGCAACCGGTGCTCCGTAGCTCGTCGTTGGTGCTGATGTTGTGGTGGTGGTTGGTTCTGGCGTCGTGGTCGTCGTAGTTGTGGTCGTGGTGCCACCCCCGCCGCCTCCACCTCCGCCGCCACTACTTGAAGTTGGCGTTGGG
>MFLS01000009.1 GCA_001781625.1 Candidatus Kaiserbacteria bacterium RIFCSPHIGHO2_12_FULL_56_13 | reverse complement strand
CTCCCGCCCTCTCCAGCGGGAGTTTTCTTTTCAAGATACAATCGCCATCCTACAAGCATTTTGCTCGCCTCAACCAAGAGACTCGTTATACGCATATACTGTGCATTCGTAATCGCATTACCTTCCCACCCAACAAGGAGGAGAAATTTAGCCGTATCAAGTCTTGCAATCGAGGTGTCAAGCGTAGCAATTTTTTGCGACCCAGAAAGATACTCGGCGCGGAATGCATACTCGAGCGTATCAAGAAGCGTGCTGTCAATGCGCGCCGCAATTGTCTGCCGTCGCGCCTTAGCGACGTGCGGGAGTGCTGCTTGCCATGCAAGATACACTTCTTTCAATATGAGAACTACGGGGACGAATTTCTCTTGCGGAATCGTCCGGGGGGGGGGTACGTTCAGGGGGATGGATAGAATCAGCGTCGTTCATTCCTACGACGATATCATCTCCACCGAGAACCTGCTTGACGCCTGGAAAGAGTTTTTGCGCGGGAAACAGAAGAAGAAAGACGTACAAATGTTCGAATACAACCTCATAGAAAATATCTCGGTGCTTCATGCCGATTTGATTGTCGAAAAGTATCGGCACGGCGGCTATGAGCATTTTAAGATAAGTGACCCGAAGCCGCGTGATATCCATAAAGCCTGCGTGCGAGATCGACTCCTCCATCATGCGGTATACCGGGTCTTGTACCCGTTCTTCAATCGAACGTTCATTGCCGATTCGTATTCTTGTCGCCTTGAAAAAGGAACGCATCGGGCGGTGAACGCATTCCGGCGGTATGCGTATCGGGCGAGTTCTAATCACACAAAAACCCTTTGGGTGCTCAAAGGCGACATTCGTAAGTTCTTTGCCTCAATCGATCAGTCGATGTTGCTCGGTATCTTGCAAAAGCATCTTTCTGACGAACGCACATTAGGCTTATTGCAGAATGTCATCGAAAGCTTCCACTCGACCGTACCCGGCAAAGGCCTCCCGCTCGGGAATCTCACGAGTCAGCTACTCGTGAACATCTACATGAACGAGTTCGACCAGTTTACCAAACACAATCTCAAAGCGAGATGCTACATCCGCTATGCGGATGATTTCGTCGTACTCTCGCAGGATAGGAACTATCTGGTCAAAATACTTCCATATATGGAAGCGTTTCTACATGCGTATTTGAAACTCGAAACGCATCCAGATAAGGTTTTTATAAAAACGCTGGCCTCGGGCGCAGACTTTCTCGGTTGGATGCATTTCCCCGACCATCGCGTTTTGCGGACGGCGACTAAGAAGCGTATGTTCCGTCGCCTGCGGGATACCGAAGGTAAAAATGAAGTCGTACAATCCTATCTCGGCATGCTTTCGCATGGGAATACACATAAGTTGCGAGGGCAGGTTGAGTCATCTATACTCCCCTCATGAATCGGTATCGGGCGATTGCTTGCGTGGCCCTCGTTGCAGGGCTTTTACTTACCTATTTCGTGTGGGCTACAGAAGTCGATCCCGAGAGCCGATGGCGCTTCAAACTCGGCCTTGACCTTGCCGGCGGCACCGAGCTTATCTACCGCGCCGACATGAGTCAAACGGCGAGCGAAGAGCAAGACGACGCGCTTACCGCGCTTCGCGACGTGATTGATCGGCGCGTGAACCTCTTTGGGGTCGCCGAGCCCATTGTCCAAACCCAAGAGGCGAGCACAGCGCTCGGCACGACTGAAGATCGGCTTATTGTCGACTTGCCGGGAGTGACCGACATTCAAGCAGCTGTCGATGCGCTTGGCGAGACACCGGTCCTCGAGTTCAAGCTCGTGCGCGTCGTTGACGACGAGACCGCAGAGTACTCCGCCACCGGCCTCACCGGCCGTTACCTTGAAAAGGCCTCGCTCCAATTTGCCTCCGGTGTCTCTGCTGCCCTCGCCGAGCCGCAGGTCCTCTTGAGTTTTGATAGCGCAGGCGCAGAACTTTTCGAAAAAATAACGAGCGAGCATGTCGGCGAAATGCTCGCTATCTTTCTTGATGGCGTGCCGATCTCGACCCCCGTGATCCAAGAAGCGATCCCGGGCGGGCAGGCGACGGTTTCGGGCAACTTTACCGCAACGCAAGCGCGCGACTTGGTAAGGAATCTCAACTTCGGCGCCTTGCCGGTGCCCATTATCCTTGAGAGTTCATCGGCAATCGGGCCCTCCTTGGGTGCCGCCGCCATTGATGCCGGCGTCCTCGCCGGTCTCGTTGGTTTTGCTCTCATAGCGCTTTTTATGATTCTTTGGTATCGCCTGCCGGGTCTCATTGCTGTTGTCGCGCTTGTCGAATATCTCGCGTTCATGCTTGCGGTCATCAAAGTGGTACCGGTCACCCTGACCGCCTCGGGCATCGCGGGGCTCATCATCACGCTCGGTATGGCAGTTGACGCTAATGTCCTTATCTCTGAACGGATGAAAGAGGAGCTCAAGAAAGGCGAAGGTGCGCGTGAAGCGGTGCGTGTGGGCTTTGCGCGCGCGTGGAGCGCGATACGAGACGGGCACCTCACCATGCTTATCTCGGGCGTGATCCTCTTTTGGCTCGGCACCTCTATCGTGCAGGGCTTTGCGCTCGTCTTTGTGCTCGGCGTCCTCGCTTCCCTCATTTCGGCAGTGACGCTTTCGCGCGTCTTCCTGCTTGCCATCGTGCCTGAGATGCGCGAAGGCGCATGGAGATTCCTCATGGGATCGGGTTTTCGTAAGCAAAACTAGCTATGTATATCGTCCGCCACCGTACGCTCTTTTTCATCCTCACCGGTCTCGTGCTCGTTGCAGCACTCGGCTCTATCATCGCGTTTGGGCTGCCGCTCGGGCTCGATTTTAAAGGCGGGTCTTTGATGCAGGTCGCTTATTTTGACGGTAGGCCCGACCTCGAGACGATCAAGGCGCAGGTTGCCACTGTCCCCGTCGGCGAGATTTCTGTCAGGGCGCTCGGCGAGAATGCGGTCAATATCCGCACGAGCGTCCTCACGCCTGAAGCGCATACTGCCGTCCTTGCCGCACTCTCGGGGAGCGGTACCACGACCGAGCTCGCCTTTACTTCGGTCGGTCCTTCGCTTGGCTCGCAATTTGCCAATAAGGCGCTCTGGGCTCTCCTTGCCGTCGTTCTTGCGATCGTGCTTTATATCGCCTTCGCGTTTCGCAAGGTGTCGCGGCCGGTGCCAAGCTGGTGCTATGGGCTCACGGCCGTCGTGATCCTCCTTCACGACCTCGCGATCCCTGCTGGCTTTTACACCATCCTTGGTTACTTTACTGGTGCTGAAGTTGACGCCTTGTTTGTTACCGCTCTCCTTGCCCTCCTTGGATATTCAGTTAACGACACTATTGTTATCTTTGACCGCGTGCGCGAGCATTTGCGCACCAATGAGAAAACAGGTGTGCGTGAAGAGTTTGCCGATACAGTAGGCAAGTCGATCAGCGAGACCATCACACGCTCGATCAATACCTCGTTCACGGTAGCCCTCGCCCTCATCGCTCTCGTCTTTGTCGGAGCGGCTTCAACCCAGAACTTTGCTCTTGTACTCCTCGTCGGGGTAATTGCCGGCACCTACTCTTCGATCCTCCTTGCGGCGCCGCTCTTGGTGCCGCTTTCGCGCTTCTTTACGAAATAATGATCATTGGTATCACCGGTACCTTGGGCTCGGGGAAGGGCGAAGTGGCAAAGTATTTGGTGCAGAAGGGATTCAGGCATTATTCCGCACGTACAGTGATCACTGAAGAGGTGGTGCGTCGCGGTTTGCCGGTGAATCGCGATACAATGACTGTGGTGGCGAATGATATGCGAAAGCGTGACCCAGCGTATCCACAGACAGAGTCGTATGCGCGAGCGATGGCAGACGGCGCAGAGAACGCCGTCTTCGAATCAGTGCGCGAGGTTGCAGGCGCAGAGTTCCTCAAAAAGCAGGGAGCAGTCATTGTTGCCATCGATGCTGACTCGCACGCTCGTCATCAGCGTGCAGTTGCGCGCGGGAGCGAGACCGACGAGGTCGATTTTGACACTTTTGTTGCACACGAGAAGCGCGAAATGGAGAATGCCGATCTCACAAAGCAGAACATACGAAAGGTGATGGCGATGGCTGACTACACGCTCACCAACAACGGCACACTCGACGAACTCCACGCGCAGGTAGACAAGGTCCTTGCTACACTACAGAAATAATGGCGCACATCCACAAAAAGATTGATTTCGTTGCCAATGTTTTTATAGTGAACAGAGACGCCGTTCTTTTACGCATGCATGACAAATAACACGCGCGCGATACAACCAGGAGAGGGTGAACGTAAAGATGGGATACGCTGGTTTACTAAAGAAGATCTTTTTGACCCGCACTTTCAAGTGCCGCCGGACGTTCAGTATTGTGCAAATGCCGCATTAGACGAGCTTGGCTCGTAGTTCATCCACCACTCTTTTGAAAGTTTCGTCAGGAGAGAGGGAGGTGGTGTCGATGACGATATCGTAGTGCTTGGGGTCGAGGTGGTCCTCAACTTGTGGAGACACGTCAATGCCCGCGCAAGGCACAAGGCGCCAGAGACAAGACTTGACGACTCTCACCACTATATCGCCTTGCCTGTCTCGCGCAACTTTGCGAAATCTGCAACTTGTTTTGCAAGGTTTCGCACGAGCCACGAGCTCGACTGCGGCTTATTAGTATCACCCACATTAAAAACCATTTTGATATTGCGCGCCTTGCACACGGCAGCTTCAGGGATTTCTTGCTCATTACTCCGGTCAGCCCCGCCGTTGGCGAAGATGTGGATGGGCAGTTTTTCAAGCATGTGGCACACATCGTAGGTATCACGCGGCTCGCGCAGCACGACTTCGTCGACAGAGCGAAGGTGCTCGAGGAGCTCCTTGCGCTCTTCTTGCGGTATAAAGACATAACCCTTTTTGCGCATGAGCCACGCATCGTCGTTCAGGATCACTACGAGCTTATCGCCGAGCTTTTTGGCATCACGAAAGAGGTGCAGGTGGCCGACGTGCACTGGATCAAACCCCCCAGACACCGCTACCACAATCGGCTTGCGCTTCATACGGTGTGCCCAGTGTACCACGGGCTTGACGACAATAAGCCACTCGTCTATAGTGGGATTAACTGCCTTGCGGGCAGTTTTCATTTCGCTCGTTGACATACGAATACGTAAAAAAGATGTAATCACAATTGTGTTTTGTTTTGTTCCGCCTATTCTTAGTGAGAGTTTGATCCTAGCTCAGGGTGAACGCTGGCGGCGTGGATAAGGCATGCAAGTCAAGGGGGCCGCAAGGCCACCGGCAGACGAGGTAGTAACACGTAGGTACATACCCGGGAGACTGGTACAGCTCGTCGAAAGACGGGGTAATCCCAGATAGTCTCGCGAGAGTAAAGGAGCAATCCGCTCCCGGAGTGGCCTGCGTCATATCAGCTAGTTGGTAGGGTAACGGCCTACCAAGGCTTCGACGTGTAGGGGGGCTGAGAGGCCGATCCCCACCGATGGGACTGAGACACGGCCCATACCTCTACGGAGGGCAGCAGCCGAGAATATTCCGCAATGGACGAAAGTCTGACGGAGCGACGCCGCGTGATGGATGAAGTGCTTCGGTACGTAAACATCTTTTATGAGGGACGAAATCTTTGACGGTACCTCATGAATAAGGGGCTACTAACTCTGTGCCAGCAGTAGCGGTAATACAGAGGCCCCAAGCGTTACCCGGAATCACTGGGCGTAAAGGGTGTCCAGGCGGCCGTATTAGTCGTTTGTAAAATCCGCGCGCTTAACGTGCGGCCCGCAAGCGAAACGGTACGGCTCGAGAGCGCGAGAGGTATATGGAACTCACGGTGGAGGGGTGAAATCCGTTGATATCGTGGGGAACACCAAAGGCGAAGGCAGTATACTGGCGCGTTTCTGACGCTCACACACGAAAGCCAGGGGAGCGAACGGGATTAGATACCCCGGTAGTCCTGGCCCTCAACGTTGCTTGCTCGTTTCGCGGAGTATCGACCCTCTGCGAGACTAAGCTAACGCGATAAGCAAGCCGCCTGGGTAGTACGAGCGCAAGCTTAAAACTCAAAGGAATAGACGGGGACTCGCACAAGCGGTGGATTATGTGGCTCAATTCGTCGACAAACGAAGAACCTTACCAAGGTTAGAAATGCAGCTGCATCCTTTGTGAAAGCAGAGGAGCCTTCGAGGGTGCTGCACAGGTGGTGCACGGTCGTCGTCAGTTCGTGGTTTGAACTGTTCCCTTCAGTGGGGTAACGAACGCAACCCCCGTTGCCTGTTGCCTATATGGCCAGGCGAGACTGCTCCCTCACGGGAGAGGAAGGTGGGGATGACGCCAGATCAGCGTGCCCCTTTGATACCTTGGGCCGCACACATAATACAATGGGCGCTACAAAGGGATGCAAGACCGCAAGGTGGAGCAAATCCCACAAAATCGCCCTCAGTACGGATCGAGGTCTGCAATCGACCTCGTGAAGCTGGAATCGCTAGTAATCCTGGGTCAGCCAAACCAGGGTGAATACGTTCTCGAGTCTTGTACTCACCGCCCGTCAAGTCAGGGGAGTTGGAGGTGCCCAAAACTCTGCCTCGCGCAGAGCTACGGCAAATTCAATGACAAAGACTAAGTCGTACGTGCATTCTGCACGTTGTTGCGACTTGGAGTAAGTAATTACTCCGCTAATCAATTTGGCTATATGCTGGAACGTCTGTGTATCCCGCGCTACGCGGTATAATTAATCATTATGCCCGTGACAATGCGACGGGTGCAGAAAATCAGCAGGGAAGGCCGCAAAAATGTGGAACCCTCAGAGACTACACGCCAAACTCCGTTCGGGAGAGATTCAGAAATCAGAGCATATCTGCAAGGTGCGCTCCATGACGCATATCGTCGCAAGAATCGCATTCGGTTCTCTCAAAAAGGGACCGAATGGCTAACAGTTCTTAAAAGTCTCCTCGACCAACTCAGATATAAATCCTGGATGTATCGAGAAGGTAAGCGCGATGTATATGATTTGGAGACAACCGCAGAATTTCTCGATTTCAAATTCGATCCACGATCTCTAAAGACAAGAGAAGAGCAAGCGAGTTATATTCGCGGGTTCTTTGATGCAGAAGGGGGCATTCCGCACAGTCGGATTGCCAAGTTCTACATTCAGCTTGTTCAAAAAGATCAAGAAAAGATGCAAGCCATCAAAAGCATTCTTCAGTCGCTCGGTATCAAAACTGGCGCGCTCCATAATCCGAGCCGCCGAGTTGATCCGAATTACTGGCGTTGCTTCGTGGCAACTGCATCGCACGCAGACTTTGCGAGAATCATTTGGTCATTCCATCCATTGAAACGCGCACGGTTTGCAGAACGGATGATGATATAGTCCATGCCTCGTAGCGATACGAGGAGATAAATGAACAAGGCACGGGTAGCGGAAGCTGCTCGTGGAACATATCCAAATTGGAACCGCTATCGCCCGAAAGGCATGGCATTGTCGATACGATTCGCAAGAGTCGTGAGAAATAGCATTTCATCTCTGAATGAATGCTCGGTCGCCCCGTGCGTTAGGGGCCGGAATCGGAGCGCTCAATTGACGCTCCGACTCCGCGAATAGGCGGAACAAAAGAGAACGCAAACTTTGATTACATCACACAGTAACAGGCGCCACCCGTGGCGCTTGTTGCGTTACCAGACGTTTGACAGCACGGCGCCAGATGCGGTACTTGTTCTTGTGGCGGCGCAGTTTAATTTCGAAGGTAGAGACCTGGCGTAGGCGGCCTCGTTTGGGTTCTCGCGGGCGGGATGCGCGATAGACCATGTACAGATTTAGTATAGTGGAGGGAGGGCGTAGATTTTGCTAGTATCCACAACACGCAAGCGTAGCTCAGTTGGTAGAGCACTCGACTGATACTCGAGCGGTCCCAGGTTCGACCCCTGGCGCTTGCACACTTGATTTTCGTATTGATTCGTGCCATATTTTGAGGAGATTGGCAATTCTGAATGTAGGAGGTGAATCGTGACGAAAACGGGAATTGGTTCGCAGATCTGGTCTGGGGATTATTTCGGTTCGCGTGGCGCTCTCGCAAGAGCGCAGAGAGCATATCGAGAAGGGTCAAAACGGATTTCAGAACGAGTCGCATGGGCGAGTGCACTCTACAGCGCACTCACGCGCGTTTATCCCGCCGCTAAGC
Source organism: Candidatus Kaiserbacteria bacterium RIFCSPHIGHO2_12_FULL_56_13 (assembly GCA_001781625.1). GTDB lineage: Bacteria > Patescibacteriota > Minisyncoccia > Phycocordibacterales > Phycocordibacteraceae > C7867-001. The sequence goes on along the minus strand of MFLS01000009.1, from coordinate 533 downwards.
GCGGTGACCCGACGGCTTTAGCGCGTATGGCGTGGTGTCTACAGCATCTTGCGCCGCAAGTGCGTTGGTTCATGGGCCCACTACCAAATCTTTCGGCAGATCAGTGCGATGTCGTCTCGACCATCTTATGTCGGTGGTCACAAATTCCGTTCCTCGGCCACCGTAGCCATCTCGCCAGGGCTGAATATCTTGCGCTCCGGGCAGTATCTGGTTTGGCGAAGATACCCGCCGAACATCATACGCACGCACTGGCGTGTCTCACCCTTGCAAAGATTCTCGACATTCGAGGGGACAAAAAGAGCGCGGCGCACTACTTCGAGATGGCTTGTATACTTGCCCCAAAAGTCGCCAATGCGAACCAGCAATCACGTATATGGCGAAAACTGGCCTCACTTGCGCCCGCGAACGATGCGCGCGCGTTCTTGGATCACGCCGATGCAGTGCCAGGTATCGGAGCTGATGTACGGGTAAAGAATATCGAGACGAGACGAGAACTCGGGCTATGAAAGATTCTAGGGCGCGTGTCGCGAAAG
>MFLS01000008.1:32377-33620 GCA_001781625.1 Candidatus Kaiserbacteria bacterium RIFCSPHIGHO2_12_FULL_56_13 | reverse complement strand
GTTGACGAAGCAGTCTCTGGCGTACTCGTGCTTACCCCATTAGAAGCAGGAATCTCTAACGGGGTTGCCTGTTGACTACTCATAGCCTCTGTCCCAACGACAAAGTAATCGAATGAAACATCGTGCTCTTGCGGCATCGTGAGCGCGATCCTGAAGCGCCCTTCGTCAATACTCCCCAAGTACCAGCTCCCCATGAGGGGTGCAGTAAAGGTGACAAACACTTTTGATGTTGGCTTCACGAGCGGGTTGATGACCTCAACGATCGTCTCGCCTTTTACAATGGCGCCGGTACCAGCAAGCGAGTTGCCGCCCTCGTCGGTTGCCGCGACAAACTGGGTTGCGATTAGGGTGCCAAAGCGGGCGAAGCCCTTTTCAACCATGATGCCAAGATCGGAGAAAGCTTTTGCAAGCGTCGAGGTTGAAAATGCGCTTGTTGATGTCGCCGACTCAAGAGCGGCCAAGCGGCTCTCGATCGAATCGACATGGAGCGCAAGGGCGGCAACGCGGCTTGTGAGTGCCTGGAGGCCGGCGAGATTGAAGGTCGCAAGCTTGTAGAGATCGACACCCTTGCCGTCAATCGAGAGGAGAGTGCGCGGCGCCTCTTCAGCGATGAGGCCGAGCCGCAAGGGGTTGGTGCTCGCCTCGTTCGTGTAATGGTACTGCGCGATTTTCACTGATTCGATGTTGGCGAGTATCTCTTCGGTCGACGAAGCGGTGAGATACGTGATATCGGTCTTCGCGTCGCGCGTCGAAATATTGATAAAGCCCGTTGCGGCAACTTCGCCTGCGACATCGAGGAGGTGCGTCGGGGTGTCAAGGCCGATGCCGACTCTCCCCGCCTCATCAAGCGTGATCGCCTGCGTCGTGGTCGAGGTGTAAAGCGAGACAAAGCCGTTCGTGCGCGCCGCAAGCTCTTGCACTGCCTTGGTGAGATAGGGTGTCAGGCCTGCGTAGTTGAGTGAAAGGAGGCCGTTGTCGCTTGTCACAAGATCGGGGAAGAGCGGCTCGACCTCTTGCGCGATAAAACCCACATGCGGCGCCGTCGAGGTCGCCTCGATATTCCAGTTGTAGGTGACGGGGCGGAGCGCAAGGAGGGCGTCGAGCGACCCGTCAAGCGTGTTGACATTATATTTGAGCGAGATGTCAGAGGCGCACTGGAGAGCGGTGCGGACAGGGTCGATCGAGCAGTAGCCGGCCGAGCCGCCAAAGACCGCAACGGCGCCGTTCACGCCATTACTCCCCA
>MFLS01000008.1:31370-32326 GCA_001781625.1 Candidatus Kaiserbacteria bacterium RIFCSPHIGHO2_12_FULL_56_13 | reverse complement strand
TCGCGACGGCACCGTTTCTATTCACGCCCGAGACAGCGAAGGCCGGCGTTGAGGAGCCCGAGTTACCAACCAACAGAGAGTATGTCTCGGTCGACTGCTCGACCGACAAAACGCCCCACGGCGAGGTTGTTGCGACGCCCACTTTGAGATTCTGCACGCCGCCCGAACCGTCTGACTCACCGTAAACAGTGAGGACGGCGTTGCTGTCGATCTGTGCCGTGTAGCTCTCAGCCGTGTTCGCAGAAGCGCTTGAGGTGACCGGGAAGTCGAACCACGACACGACACCCGCATTGGTTTCAAACGAGAGGGCGCCCGTGTCAAGCCGCTCAATGGAGGTGACATTGCGGCTAAAGTCGTACTGCAGTGCCCCGCTCCCAACATCAAAGCCGCCTGCGAAGGTTGAGGTAGCCGAAGCGTTATCAGCGTTGAAGGCGGTCGCGGCGACTCTGCCAGCGACGGCGAGGCGCGCATAGGGAGAAGTCGTCGCAACTCCTACGAAACCGTTAGTGTCGATCGCAAGAACGGGCGAGGTTGAGGTGGCGAAAGTCGAAGGCGAGGAGGTCGCGAGGTAGAAACTGTTCGAGGTCGCGCGGAAAGTCCATCGGTCAGAGGTCGTGAGGAGGTCGGAGAGGGCGAGCTGGGGGCCGGTCGTCGAGGCGACCTGGAGCGCCCACTGCGGCGTTGTGGTGCCGATGCCGACTCGCAAGGCGCCCGAGGGAGAGATTGCCGCCGTATCCACGGTCGAGGTCGCCCACTTCGAGTTTGGCGTCCCGCCGCCCGAACCGCAATCGGCCCCTGTCCCCGAGACAACGCCGAGCGTCGCCCGAAGACACTGCGTGCCGGTGATGCCCGAAATGACGAGGTTCGTCGTCGAGGCCGTGGTCGCCGAGATCATCGTCGTCGACGCAAAGGGGAAGGTCGACGCCAGTGTCGTCGAGGTGGCGGTGAAGTAATCC
>MFLS01000008.1:16882-31256 GCA_001781625.1 Candidatus Kaiserbacteria bacterium RIFCSPHIGHO2_12_FULL_56_13 | reverse complement strand
GCGGCATTCAAAACGGTATTGAATGTGAGCGAGCCGTCTTCGCTGCCGTCCGTGGGGCTCTCTATAGTGCCTTGGATCGAGGCGTAGTTGGTTATATTTCCCGCGCTATCATCAAGAGCTAATTGAAGATTGGCTGCATTCCCGATAGTATTGCCGTCCCTGTGGAGTTTCAATTGGACGCTGTCCGTCGTGGAAATGGTGAGTTTTGAATCCGGATTTGCAAGACCAATCCCCACCTTGCCGGTCGAGAAATCGTAGACGAAGCCGGAGGTCTCGACGGCAAGGCCGCCCTCAAAAGTCGAGGTCGCGGTGGTCGATGTTGCCGTGAGGTAATCGACGCTCACATCTTGGTTGAATACTCCCCGACCGTTGACGGAGAGAGCGGCATAGGGAGAGGTGGTGCCGATGCCGAGGAAACCGGTCGAGGTGATGGTGGTGGTGCCGGTTTGGCCGGCGCGAAAGACGTTGGCGAGAAGCGAGGAGGCAAAGAAGCTCGTAGAAGTTGCTTGGGTCAGAGATCCTTGAGCGGCAGTGAGGATGGTGCCGTCGAAAGTTAAGTTTGCCGAGTCGATCAAGCGGCCACCGGTGGTGACGTAGGGGACGCGGCCCGAGGTAAGCGAGGAGAGGGCGAAGGTGGTCGAAGTGGCGTTGGTTGTCGTTCCGGTCGTGATTTCTGCAAGATTGAAGGTTGATGCGACAGAAGTGGAGGTGGCGGTGAGGTAATCGACGCTCACATCTTGGTTGAATACTCCCCGACCGTTGACGGAGAGAGCGGCATAGGGAGAGGTGGTGCCGATGCCAACAGAGCCGGCGCTCGTGATGCGTACCCGTTCCGTCACAGAGAGACTGCCTTCTGGAACGGTACTGAAGGTGAGATAGGAGGGCGCCTCGACGCCGTCGGCCCACGCGCTCTCGGAGTACGCGGAAATTGCCGCGCCAAGCCACTGGGTCGCGCCCGCGTTATCGCTACCAAAGGTAAAGTAGCCGAGCTGCTGGTTTGCGCCGGTCGGCAAATCTCTCGTCTGCAAGGAGAGGCCACCGCCGCCAGTTGAACCTAATGAGCCGTCGTACACAAACTTTCCGAGCACGCCGCCGGTGCCGGCAACATGGAACTGACTGTCCGGACTCGAGGTCCCGATGCCAACGTTGCCGTTCGTCAACACATTCAGACCTGACGAGCTGGTGGTAAGTCCTCCCGCAAATGTTGAGGTCGCGGTGGTCGAGGTCGCGTGGAAATATTCAGCAACCACTGGGCCGACCACACTTAACTTCGCATAGGGCGAAGTTGTTCCGATGCCGACAGCGCCATCCGTTCCTTTGACAAAAAGCGAGGGGGAGTTCGTGCCCACAACAAAGAGCGCGTCGCCAAAGGGCGTCGTCGTCCCGACCGAAAGGCGGCCAGAGAAGGTCGAGGTTGCCGTGTCGCCGCGAATGGTGGTCGTCGCTGTGCGCCCGACGGCAAGATAGTCAAGCGCGGTGATGGCTGTCGAAGAGGCGTAAGGGAAGGTGGATGCGGTTGAAGAGGTCGCGGTGAAGTAGCCCGCCGACGATTGGCCCGTGACTGCAATCACCGCAGGCGTGATGGTACCAGTGACGGCGAGGTCGCCGCCGATGTTGGTGTTGCCCGAAACATAGAGATTCGTCGTCGTCGCGGAGCCGTTTACCGTGAGCTCAAGGCTGTCGATGTGCGTCGCGTTTGTGATGTAGGGAGAATCGAAGTGCCCTTTGCGAAAGTCACCGTCGCGGACGATGAGATCGGAGAGATCTTCGACCTTGCTCACCATGTTGATGGTTTGAATATTGGTTGCGACCTGGCCAGAAATCGGACGCACCATGTCCGAAACCTCGTTCAAAATCGCAGTGCGGAGGCCCGCGAGAGAGTTGGTGACGAAATCGGCAGAGAGCCCAGAGGTCGGAGCCGTCTGATAGACAACGGTTGTCGGCGACGAATAGACGACGGCCGGATGCGTCGTCGCCGCTTGTGGAGAGGGAACAATGGCAAAGGGCGTAACGACCGAGGGCCGCGGGGTAAAGAGCGCGGCCAAGGCATCGGTCGTGTAATCAAAAATCCTGTGGAGCGTGCGGTAGGTTGAGAGCGCGGTACGCTCCCCAGCCCCGAGTGGCGTTTCAGGCATGATGCTCGTCACAACAACCGCGAGCGAATCACGTGCCCTGTCTGCCACAAAGGCAAAGGGCTCGAGTGCCGTCGTCACTGCCCCTCGTGAGATCTCTGCGGCACTCCATGCAACCGTGTCCGCAAGACGGGCAAGGGATGAGGCGGGAGCGGCAAGCTCGGCACCACCTGCGGCAACTTCATACGCGAGCGCACCCGAACTCGAGATCGCTCCCACTCCGTACGTGCGTGCGATTTCGGTGAAAGCGACAAAGCGCTCGGCAAGAGCATACTCGAGCGCAAAGCCCCCTCTCGCAAGACGCGGCGCGGTCTGAGCAAAGGCGAGCGCGCTCGTCTTAAAGGCATCGGTCGCGAAGTACGGCAGCTCTGCCGTAAGCGCCGCGAGCGTGGCGCCGCTCTCACCAATGACGCTTGCTACGAACTCTGCAGAGCGTGGCGCGGTGTCGGCGACGAGATAAGCGAGTGCCGTGTCGGCGTCAATAGCAAGATGCGTCGCCTTGATCGCCGCCTCGCCAAGAACAAGGTTCATGCGGTGTATCACTTCAGGCGAGCGTGCAATAAAGTCGCGCGCATAGGTGCCAAGGGCAAACGCCGATGCACCGACTGCTTCAAACACATTCTGCGGTGTAAGCACTGCGAGGTCAGCGAGGGTCGGGAACTCGTGCGGTAGAGACACCGCGCGCTCCGAGGCAATCCGCCATGGCAGCATGCGCGCTCTCGGCGCTTCGTCAGGGAGTTTGAATGCGAAGCGGTCGAACGAGGTGCCGGGTGGCATCGCAAGCTCGGCCGTAAGTGCGTTGATGTCGTGTGCGACGCGCTGCATCTGCTCTTTTTGCGCCCTCTGCACTTTCGCAATGCGCTCGCGAAACGATTGTGCATGATCATCCACGAGATACGCGAGGCCAGTGCGGACTTGAGCTACCTGTGTGGCGAGAAACTCCGCCGCTCCAGGTACGATCTGTGCCGCAAGTATACTTGCGCAACCGACCACTAACATGGCAACGAGCGCCGAAACGACATGCGAAGAAAAGGATGACGGGAGTGCGAAGGTTGCTTGTGGCACAGGCGTAGTGAGTGCCTTGACCGCGCGCCGTACCGGCGAACGATGTTTTCGATACTCCTCTTCACGCACGCGCGCGAGAGCGCGCGCGTGCGCTTCGCGGCGATCGCCCTGCTCACCCACGAATGCGATGAACGAACTTCGGTCAAGAAACCAGCTCCTCCCTATCCGTGTCGCTTTAATCTTCCCGCTCTTACCAAGACGCGCGAGATAGTCAGCACTATAGCCGGAGAGTTTTGCCGCCTCATTCGTCGAAAGTAGATTTTCAGGGGACGGAAGGTTCATATCGGATAACCGAATTATCTACAGTTTATCTACTTTTTCCGGTTATTTCGAGGGCTTAGATGCTTGTGAGGTGTGGATAGAGGAATAGTTATTCAGACCTACCGATGAGATAGCTTTAGAAGCTCCTGACGATGATCCGTTGCGGGCCTCAAATAAGGCCTGGGGAGTGGTTTTTGGTCTTTCGGAGAAGTAAAAAAGCCCTCACAGCAATATGATGGACGGTTTGGGCCCTCTTCAACCTGTAAATATTCTCTTTGAGCCGAGAAGCGGGTCCTTAAGCTACCCTATAACAATTTGCGATGCTTGCAGTGCCTGCCTGCGTATCTAAAAATGTGCTTGATTTATATAGTCTTTCCGGCTATCCGAATATGAAAGCGCTTGTCTCTTCTGCTTAAAAGCGCGTGTCGCAAAACATATTTTCTTGAAGATTGTGCGACTATTTACTAAATGATCTTTCTCCAGCTACAAACTGAATCGCGGCTACATCAAATCCCCTAGTATCGACGAAACCGCTCCCAAGCGTAGCAGTAATCACCGCACCAAGAGCAAGGATAAGCATTGCTACCCGTAAACCTAAAAATGTGCCTATTTTTATTGGCTTTTCTACTATTTTCATCGCCTCTCCAGATTCTCTTTCTGGCTCAATATATGGCTCTGCTTCAGGTTCTAACTCAAACTCTGCCTCTTCAGGGAGCTTGTGTATCTCTACCGACTGGGGCTGTTCTTTATCTTGTTGACGCTCGGCAAACCACGTTCGCCATGCCTCCTGCATCTTGGTGGCAGTATCCTCGGCATCCTCTTGTTGTATCTCTTCGACAATCTCTGACTCTTCTTTAACATTCTTCTCGGCTAGACGAGGTACCTCATAAGTTTCTTCAGGTTCATATTTTGGCTTCTCCCACGACGAATCGATATTTGTCGTATCAGCTACGGGTTTTAGTGTATCATCGCTCTTTACCGCATTTTCAGCCCCAAAACGATGGTCCTTTATTGCCGCCTCTCGCACATACCAACTACGCCCAACAAGTCGCGCTTCGACTCTCCCCTCGCGGCATAGTTGACCTATGTAGTCTTTTGCATAGCCGGTCAATTCAGCCGCACGTTTTGACGAGACATATTTTTCTTCACCAATGATAAGCTCATCCATTGGTTATAGTATATAGTTATCTCGGCTTGGATACAAAAGATACTTGTCCCCAGTGTGCAGAACTATCTTTTCAGCTCTTCAATAAGGAGTTTTTTGAGGAGTGACGGGTTCCCCGCTCCCCCAGTGACCTTCATTGCCTCCCCCACAAGATATTGAAAAGCAGCATCTTTCCCTCCCCGGTACTCGTCCGCTGCTTTTGCGTGGGCCTCGATGACTGTTCGTACCGCCTGTCGCAAGGCACCGGCATCATGCACTTGTATAAGCCCGCGCTCCTGCGCAAGCAGTTCTGGGTCACCGCCCGACTCTTTCATGATGACGAGGAGATCTTTTGCGCCGCGCGAAGAGAGGTCTCCAGCCGCAAGCATGCGCATGAGCTTTGCAAACTCGTCATGTGTGATCTTACCCGTCTCTCCCGCAAGGTCTGAAACAAGATAGTTTGCAGCAAGTGAGAGAAGTGCTGTATCATGCGTAAGCTCTTTTGCTACCGCGTCAATAAATGCGCTTAACTCGAGCCTGCTCACGAGAGTCGCAACCTGTTCCGGTCTGAATGCGCCGGTAGCAATGAGGCGGGCACGTCGCTCACTCGGGAGCTCCGGGAGATCCGTAACGCGCATATCGGACACCTCGGAGAGAAGCATCTTCGGCAAATCCGGTTCAGGGAAGTAGCGGTAGTCAGCACTCCCCTCTTTGAGGCGCTGTGAGAAAGTCGTCTGCTTCGCCTCGTCCCAACCGCGCGTCTCTTGCACCACGCGCTCCCCTCTCTCAAGGAGCGCGCCTTGCCGCTCGATCTCGTAGGCAATGGCGCGCTCGACCGAACGAAAAGAGTTCAAGTTTTTCACCTCTACCTTGGTGCCAAGCGCCTCTCCATCGCGAAGTGAGACATTGGCTTCGATGCGCATTTCGCCCTTCTCAAGGTTTGCCTCCCCAGCGCCCAAGGTGCGTAAGAGGAGTTGCAGTTCGCGCGCAAATGCACCCGCCGTCTTTGCGTCAGTGATCATGGGCTCGGTGACAAGTTCCATCAAAGGGATGCCCGCTCGATTAAAATCAATAAGCGTCTTATCCTTCGAGTGCCACGAGCGGGCTGTGTCCTCCTCAAGGTGTACGCGCGTGAGCGCAACGCCCGCGAGGGTGCCGCCGCGCACAAATGGGTGTTCATATTGGCTGATCTGATACCCCTTTGGGATGTCGGGATAAAAGTAGCTCTTGCGGTCAAACTCTGAAAAATCGGCAAGCGTCCCTCCGACTGCCGCTCCGATACGGGTAAGATGTCTGACCGCTTCTTTATTGATAGTGGGTAGCGTCCCGGGATGCGCAAGGCATATAGGGCACACATTGACGTTTGGCCTCGCTTCGTCAGGGTCATTTTTGCACGCACAAAACATCTTGGTCGCCGTTTTGAGTTCGGCATGGACCTCGAGACCGATCGTGGGGCGGCGCGTAGCCATCTCCTACACTATTCCTTATCGCCTACAAACTATCAACTTGACGCAAGGAGTGCAGTGAGTTTGTGTGAGAGCGCTTTAAGCGACCCGGGGTCAGTAATTGATACACCGAGCACCTCTCTACCCGTCTTGCTTGAGAGCTGCTTTTGCCTCTTTTCAGATTCTTCGGCTGAAATGAGGTCAGTCTTCGATAAAAGGACGATTTCTCTCTTCGTTGAGAGCCCGGCGCCAAAGGTTTCAAGCTCCTTACGCACTTCCCTATACGCGGAGAGTGGGTCATCTTGCTCGGCCGAGACGAGATGCACTATTACTCTTGTCTTTTCTACATGCTTTAAAAATTTGTGACCAAGACCTCGACCAGCCGAGGCACCTTCTATAAGTCCTGGAATATCAGCAATGATGCGTCCGTAAAAATCTCCAAGCGCGGGCTCAAGGGTGGTAAAGGGGTAGGCACCCACCTTTGATTTGGCGTGCGTGAGCGCATTCAATAGGGAAGACTTACCCGCGTTTGGAAGGCCGACAAGGCCGATATCGGCAATGAGTTTGAGTATCAAAACGATATCCCCACCCTCCCCCATTTTACCTTTGGTTGCCGTGAAAGGGTTTTGATTTGTCGAGCTCTTAAAGTGCGCATTGCCTCTCCCGCCTGCGCCTCCTTTATATACGACGATGCGCTCGCCAACGGCATTGATCTCAACCTCTTCACCCGTATGTGTAGTTTGCGCGGTCGTCCCCACGGGGACATGGAGGACACACGAGGTACCATCTTCGCCGTGCCGATTGCGATTCCCACCCGGCGCCCCATGTACCGCTTTAAAACTTTTCTCAAACCGATAGCGCGCGAGAGCCTCGAGGTCGGCGACTCCCTCAAGCACGACGTCACCGCCCCTGCCGCCGTCCCCACCCGCGGGCCCACCCTTCTCTTTGCCTTTTATATGGAGCCAGCGTACGACGCCGTCGCCGCCTTTCCCCGCCTCTGCCCGTATCGTGACCTCATCGACCAGTGCCATCGTCTTTATGCAACAAGCTCCCACCCTTCGGCAAACAACTGCTCGGCCTTTTTGAACTTCAGCGTCTTAATCTCCTCGCCCTTTTTAATGGTGACGAGGTCATTGCGGCCCGGCGCCTTGCTCTTCACAATCGGCGCCATAGGGCTCTCCCCCTTTCCCGCAGCGACGAGATTGGCGCGGACGCGCGCCTCTTCGGCCCGGATGCGCGCGTCGTCTGCAAGGACGATGCGCGGGATCATAGACATAATGGCTGCCCTGATATTCGCTTCGAGAGTACGGAAGCGAACGAGCCCCTCTCGCCGATACTCGATCAGGGGGTCCCTCTGGCCGTAGGCGCGAAGCGAGACCGAGCGACGCAGGTAATCCATCGTCTCGATGTGCTCGAGCCAAAAGGTGTCAATGATCTGCAAAATGAGGCGACGCAGAAGCGCGACAAAGGCCTCGGCCCCAAGTTCGGCACGCTTCGCCTCATACGCCTCCTTCGCTGTAGCATCTCCCTCAATAAACTCACGCACGGTCACCTCAACTTCATTGGGAGTACCGAATAGGGCCGCACGGCGCCGAGCATAGATTACGAGACGCTGGGTATTCATCACATCGTCATAAGCTAAGACTTGCTTGCGCGCGTCAAAGTTAAAGCCCTCGATGCGTTTTTGCGCGGTCTCGATCGAGCGCGTGATCATAGAACTTTCGATGGGCTCGTCTTCGGGGATCTTGAAGGTGCCCATGACCCTCTTCAGGGTCTCGGCCGCAAAGACCCGCATGAGCTTGTCCTCAAGCGATATATAGAATTGTGTGCGTCCCGGGTCGCCTTGACGACCCGAGCGGCCGCGAAGCTGGTCATCAATGCGGCGCGCGTCGTGCCGCTCGGTGCCAATAACCGCAAGCCCGTCCGCGGCAAGCACCTGATCGCGTTCTTCAGTTATGACCGGCGTGCCACCAAGCTTAATGTCAACGCCGCGGCCAGCGAGGTTGGTCGCAACGGTCACCCTGCCCTTGCGGCCCGCCTGTGCGATGATCTCGCCCTCGCGTTCGTGATTCTTTGCATTGAGGACCTCGTGCGGGACGCCCTCGAGAGTCAGATACTTACTCACGATCTCGTTGTCCTCGATAGAAACAGTGCCGACCAAGACCGGTTCACCGGCCTCATGAAGACGCTTCACCTCGCGCGCAACTGCTTTATACTTGCCCTCTGCGGTCTGAAAGATGAGGTCGTCAAGGTCGCGCCGCCTAATGGGCTTGTTGGTAGGCACCGAGACGACCTCGAGCCCATAGACAGAGAAAAACTCCTCTTCAGAGGAAAGCGCGGTGCCCGTCATCCCCGCGAGCTGGTCGTACATGCGAAAGAGGTTTTGAAAGGTGACGGTCGCATAGGTGCGCGTTTCTTGCTTCACCGCGACCCCCTCTTTCGCTTCAATCGCCTGATGGAGCCCCTCTGACCAGCGTCGCCCAGGCTGCATCCGCCCCGTAAACTCGTCGACGATCACGATCTCGCCATCTTTGACCACATACTCCTTGTCTTTATGAAAGAGCGCTTTCGCACGCACGGCCGTCTCGAGATGGTGCGCGTACTTCACTCCGCCCTCGGTGTAGAGATTCTCCATATCAAGCGCCGTTTCGGCCCTCTTCATCCCACTCTCGGTGAGCTGAATCGCCTTCTGCTTCTCATCGACCGTGTAATCCTCATTTTCAACAAACCTGTGTACGATCTCCGCAAAGCGTTCATAGAGCTGTTCGGAGTCGCCCGCAGGGCCCGAAATAATCAAAGGGGTACGCGCCTCATCGATCAAGATCGAGTCGACCTCGTCAACGATCGCGTAGTGGTGGCCGCGTTGAACGATCTGTGACGCGTCATAGGCGGTGTTATCACGTAAATAATCGAAGCCAAGCTCGTTGTTCGTGACATAGGCGATATCAGCCGCGTATGCCTCGCGCTTCGGCGCCGGCCGCAGGTACTCATAAAACACTTTGAACGAACCGAGCTCGTCGCGCTCCGCATCCTCTTCTTTCGGCACATGGGAAGGATCATATATAAATGAGCCGGCAGAAGTGATCACCCCAACCGAGAAACCGAGAAGGCCATAGACCTGCCCCATCCAGACGGCGTCGCGCCGTGCGAGAAAGTCGTTCACCGTCACGATGTGCACACCTTCCCCCGAAAGGGCGTGGAGGGCTACCGGTAGAGTCGCTACCAGGGTTTTGCCCTCACCGGTCCGCATCTCGGCAATCTTGCCATCTGCAAGCGCGAGGCCGCCCACAAGCTGAACATCGTAGTGGCGCTCTTTCAGGGTTCGGCGGGCGGCCTCGCGCACCAGCGCAAAGACAAGCGACTTGTCCTCATTGCCTACTCCCCCTGCGGCGCGCGCCCGGATGTCTGCCATGCGCGCCGCAAGCGCCACGTCGTCAAGCGCTTGAAGCTCCGGCTCGAGAGCTCCGACACGGTTCACAAAAGACGCCGCCCCCCTTACGAAAGCCGCGGATTGATTTTTTGAAAATAAACGGCCCAAGAACGAGGCCATGAGAGCCTCACTATAACCCAAAACACCTCCCGAGGGGAGGCGTTTGAGGGAGCGACGACTAGGCGCGGCGCTTCTTGCTTTTCTTTGCCTTGCGCTTTTTTGCCATGGTTTTTGAGTGCAAGTTACTGGTATGTGTCGACCCGCTCGCGCGCATCAAGAGTATCGCGTCGCGCAAACGTTTCTATACTGCATTATGGCGTGCAAAAAACATTTTTTCTGCGCACAAGCTACGACATGTGGATAACTTTTACTTTGCGCGAAGCGTCTCGACCTCGCGTTCAATGTCAATGCCGATCGTCTCGCGCACGCGCTTCGCGATGTCGTGTGCGAGCGCTTCAACATCTTCTGCGCGCGCCCTCGGAGAGGTCACGAGAGCAAGCGGTTGCCTCTCAAACATGCGCACGGGCCCTCGCGCATAGCCGCGCAGGTTGAGCACGTGGTCGAGGATCCACGCGAGCGCTATCTTTGCGCGCCCCTCTCCGAGCGCGGAAGTGGGGAGTTCGGGGAAGCGTTTCTTGAGCGCTTCAACCTGCGCAAGAGGCAGGATTGGATTCTTGAAAAAGGAGCCGGCAGTCCCCTCTCCATGGGGGAACTTCTCGCTCCGGATGCGCCGCACCGCCTCGGCAATCTCACCGGGTGTGGCAAGCGGGTCACCGCGCTCCTGCGCTTCTTTGAGGCCAGGGTACGCGAGATTCGGCGTGCCCCTCTTTGCAAGTCGAAAGGTCGCTCGCGTGATAACGAGGTCGCGCCGATGTTTGAAAAGGCTTGTACGGTAGGCAAGTGCCGCGAGAGAGCGATCGATTGTTTTCGAAGCGCCGTTTGCAAGCAACACGGTGTCGCAGGCGACAAATGTCTCGGCGAGTTCGCTGCCGTAAGCACCGATGTTTTGCACCACCGCACCCCCCACGGTACCGGGAATCCCTGCCAAGTTTTCAATGCCCCACAGCGTACGCTCACTCGCCTCTCTGACAAACGCATCCCACGAGACACCCGCGCCGACGGTCGCCATACTGCCTTCTCCTTCATCAGCAAATGTCATGCCGGGGATCGAGACTTTGATGACAAGCCCGTCAAAGCCAACATCAGGGATCAAAGTATTTGAACCGCCGCCTAAAATCGCGACAGGAATTTTGTGCGTGCGCGCGTCATGGAGTGCGTCGCCGATCTCCGCCTCACTCGTGCAGTCAGCAAAAAAGCGCGCACTCCCCCCCACCCCAAGCGTCGTGCAAGGCGCAAGAGGCACGCGCTCCTCGATTCGCATCATGGTGCTGATAGGGCAGAGAGCTCCTTAATAATGGCTTCAATGTCGTCAGCAATATCAGGATGCTCGGCGATGATCGCACTGGCGCGCTCGATGTCGCCAACCGACACATTCCCCAGTGCGGCGAATTTCGCAAGCTCGGAGAACTTGGGCCCGAGCGCGTAGGCGGCTTCAAATGTTTCGCGCGCGGCCTCATTATCGCCAAGAGCAAGCAGGGTGAGGCCCTTTTGCACCATGATCTGCTCCTTGCGTGGCGAGAGCGCGAGCGCGGCATTGACCTCGCGCAGGGCACCCTCAAGGTTGCCTGCAATGCGATAGGCAAGAGAGAGTTGTAGCCGCTCGCGAGCATCGGCAGGATAGTGAGCCACTTGCTTCTCCATTTCAGTCGCAGCGCGCGCGAGCACCTCTCCTTTGAAAGAATCGGGGATGCTCGGGAGTTGTATCACTTGAAGGGCGAAATTGACGAACATCTCGCGCACCTCTTGCGAGGCAAATGCGGGGCGCGCCGCAAGCTCGGCAAAGATCTTGGCGTTTGTTTCTAGACCAGTTGGTTGCGGCGACAATGCACGGATCAGGTCGCTCGCCACGCGTAACCCAGGGACATTGACCGCATACATGATGAGAATGGTCAGTACACTCACCACGGGGAACGCAAGCGACAGTTGGGTGGTGCGGTTTTTTTGGGGACTCAAAGCGGCTGGTGCACATTTTCCATCAATCAAAGCGAGGAGGGCGAAAAAATATACGTACGAATACAGATTGTCGAAGACAAAAAGATTGTGAAAGGCGTAGCCGGCAAGAGCGGCGGTGAGCGCGATGCGCTCCGGGCGCGCAAGGGTGCTCCGCCAGAGCGCGAAGAGGGCGGCACCGAATAAGGAGAAGTAGAGGAGAAAAGCGGGTAAGCCACCCGCAATGAGCCAGTCGATAAAAGCGTTGTGCGCCCGGTCAAACCACTGCTCTTGGTTGTATAAGGACGGCTCGTAGTAGGTGTTGAAGACATAATTGAAGCCCTCTTGCCCCCACCCCGTGATCGGCCGGTCAAGAAAGCCCTGCCATGCCATGCCCCAAATCGTGAAGCGCACGCGGCCGTCTTCAAGCGAAATGTGGGCAAGGCGGCTCCACGATTCGCTCTCGCGGATAAACGGCGTGTCGCGAAGCGCGACAAAGCCGCCCACTATAAGGAGAAGCGCCACAAGGCCGCCCGCCGCTACGCGGCGGGCGGCCCCACTGCCCCCCGAAAACACCGCGAGGAGGGCGACAAGCACAAGAGAACCGACGAGCGCAAGGATCGTACCGCGCGTCTGGGTAAGAAAGATAAAGATGATATTAACGGGAATCAGAGCGAAAAGAGCCCACTTAAGCCATGTGCGCTCTTCGGTAAAGGCAAGCCACCCCGCGATGAAGGTGTTGAAGAGGAGATATATCGCAAGATAGATCGAGTTGCCAAACGACGCGTCAGTGCGGAGCGACCCCTGATGGATCTCGGAGAGGCCAACGGCCTGTAAAAAGGCATACCCAAGCACGATGAGCGAAACGGCAAGCGAAGTGAGAAACCACGCGCGCCATTTTCCCTCAACCGTGAGCACCGAGCGCGCCACCACAAAAAAGGCCATGAGGTGCGCGAGCAAGACCCATCCCTCCATGCGCTCGAAGTTGCTCCAAAAGGCCTTTTCAACATTGACCGCAAAGAAGTTGGCAACGAACATCCAGAGTACAAAGGCGGCAACGGCACATCCGACCCACGAAAAGCGCGGGCGATAGCGCGCGTCGGTAAGCGCAAGGACAAGCCACGCGCCGAACGCGACCTCGACCGCCACGCGAAAGTAAAACGCCTTCCCCGTAATGAAGGGGAAGAACAGAGACTCCGCAACGATGAGCGGAGTCAGGGGGAGTACGAAGAGCGCTCCAAGAGCGATGTAGCGCGCGGCATCTTTCATGACGAGTAGTATATACTATTGGTCTCTATGCCACCTTTGCCTGCGCGCGCTGCGGCATTCATCGACCGGCACGGCAAGGTGCTACGCTTCATTACCTCGGGGGGCACTGCGGCGGCCGTTCACTTTGCTGTTCTCATCCTTCTCGTTGAGGTCTTTGCGGTCTACGCCGTCACCTCTTCAGTGATCGCCTTTCTCGTCGCTTTCGCCTTCAGCTTCATCCTCCAAAAGCTCTGGACCTTTCGAAACTTTAATCGCGAAGCCGCAGGGCGCCAGGCAGTGATCTACTTCGCCATCGCAGGGACAAACTTCTTCATCAACGCCGGCCTCATGTTCCTCTTCATTGAGTACCTCGCCCTCCCCTATCTCATCGCCCAGGTGCTGACCTCGGGGCTAATCGCGATCGAGAGCTACTTTTTGTACCAACATGTGGTTTTCAAAGAAAGCGTCCCCGTACCACCTGTGTGATACATGCTGCTCTCCATCATCATCCCGGTCTATAACGAAGCGCGCACGGTCCGCGCACTTCTTGAAAGAGTGCGCGCTGTGCCGCTCCCGCTTGACCGCGAGCTCATCGTCATTGACGACTATTCAAAAGACGGCACACGCGAGATTCTTACAAACGAGCAAGGCATCACTCTTCTCCTTCACGAAAAGAATCGCGGCAAGGGCGCGGCTTTGCAGACAGGGATTCGAGCGGCGCGGGGCGACATTGTCTTGATACAAGACGCCGACCTTGAGTACGACCCGAACGACTATGAAAAAATCATCGGCCCCTTATTACGCGGCGAGGCTGATGTCGTGTACGGCTCTCGTTTTCTTGAAGCGCGAAATCGCTACCGCCTTCACACGTACCTTGCAAATAAGTTTCTCTCTCTTTTGACCCGCCTCATCGTGCCACTCCCCGTCACCGATATGGAGACGTGTTACAAAGCCTTTCGCACTCCGCTCATTAAAGGCCTCGATCTCACCGAAGAACGCTTCGGAATCGAGCCAGAAATGACGATTAAAATGGCGTTTGTCCCGGGCGTCAGGTACCGCGAGGTGCCTATCTCTTACCACGGGCGGACCATCGCTGAAGGAAAAAAGCTTATCGGCCTCACCGACGGCATTGATGCCCTGTGGTGCCTTGCGAAACACCGCGTGCGGATGTTGGAGCTCTGGCCGCGTGTCGCGTGCGTGCTCTTTGCGGGAGCGCTCATCGTGCGCCTCGCTCTCCTCTTCATTTTTCTCCCCTACGACCCGTCCTTCATCATGGACGGCGATTCTATCGGCTATCTCTCCCTCGCTGAGAATCTCGAAGCGGGCAACGGATTCTCCTCACAAGCCGCGCCGCCCTACGAGCCGGACTCATTTCGTACGCCCGGTTACCCTCTCTTTTTGGCCTTTCACCACACGCTCTTCGGGAGCTACGTTACGGTGCTCCTCTCCCAGCTCATCCTCACCTTCATCATTGCGCTCATTATTGTCCGCCTCGGAGCGCGGTACGTGTCAGAAAAGGCGGGGGTGATCGCAGCAGGCATCTTTCTCTTCATGCCGTTTTCCCTCCTTGTCTCGATGCGCTACTTGACGCAGGTCTTCT
>MFLS01000008.1:0-16788 GCA_001781625.1 Candidatus Kaiserbacteria bacterium RIFCSPHIGHO2_12_FULL_56_13 | reverse complement strand
CATCGCGGTCTTGATTCGCCCTATCGCGATTGCCATCGTCGCGCCCTTCATCGCAAGCGGCGCCTTGGCAGTGTGGTGGGGGCAGCTATCTATGAAGCGGCTCCTCGCCGCGTCTCTCGTCCTCGTGATCTGCTTTAGCGCGGTACTCTCTCCATGGCTTATCCGTAACCACGCGGTCTTCGACACCTATGCACTCTCCTCGCTTATGCCCTTTCAGCTCTACTACTACGACGGGCCGTCAATCTATGCGACCGCGCACGACATCTCGTTTCAAGAAGCGTGGGATGTCCTCGACGAGCGTATGAAAGGGCTCGTCGGCTTTTCGCACAAAGAAGAGCCCGAGCGCTTCGCCAACTTCTCGACGATCACGCCGATCCTTTGGGAGGCGGGTTTTACGAACGCGTTTGAAGACCCGCGTGCCCTTATCGAGACGCGCGTGGCGCAGTTCTTCAAGTTCTTCGTGCGCGATGGGATCCGCTACTGGATCGAGCGGTATGAAATCCCACTTCTCTCCGGCTGGGGCTTCGGCGTGGTCGTCATCGAACGCCTCGTCCTCGCCGCGCTCGCGCTCGGCTTTTTTGCCGCCCTCATCTTCGCCTCCCGAGGGCGCAACCTCCCGCAGATCCTCATGGTCCTTGTCGTCCTGTACTTCGCTCTCCTCACTGGCGTCATGGCTTCGGCGGGACTTCGCTACCCTGCCGAGCCCCTTTTCCTCCTCCTTGGTGTCGCGGGGCTCTTTGAGGTATATAAGAAAGTACGTCTCCCCCTGCCATGAAAGTCTGCGTCGTCACTCCTACCTACAATGAGCGTGAGAACATCGCGTCCTTTATCGGCGCGATCTACGGCGCGATGAGAGGCGAAGTCACCGTCTGCGTCCTCGACGACAGCTCGCCTGACGGGACTGCGGGAGAGGTCGAGGCCCTCCAAAAGCTCTTCCCCTCTCTGATCCTCATCAAGCGCCCGAAGAAGGAGGGGCTTGGCCGGGCTTACGTCGACGGGTTCACGCGCATGCTCGAACGCAATGAGTTCGATGTCATCGTCATGATTGACTCTGACTTCTCCGAGCACCCGCTCTATATTCCCAAGGCTCTCGCCGAGCTCTCGCATGCTGATGTTGTCACGGGCTCCCGCTACGTGAAAGGGTCAAAGATCTACGGGTGGGACTTGAAACGAAAAGTGCTCTCCTTCTTCGCGAATCGCGTCTATGCGCGCTTCATCATCGGCCTCCCTGTCAACGACGTAACGATGGGATTTAATGTCATGCGCGCTGGCTATTTGAAAAGAGTTGATCTCACCAAGCTCCCCTCGGCGGGCTATGCCTTCATCATGGAGCTTAAGGCCGCGCTTTACAAAGAGGGCGCGCGATTTGCCGAAATCCCGATCGTGTTCGTCGAGCGCATCGAGGGTCGCTCAAAGATCTCAAGCCGCGTCATTAAAGAGGGTGTGATCGCCCCATGGCGTATCCGCTTCCCCCATTGGTTTACATGATGCTCCGCCCGCACGCCTCTGCCCTCGTTGCCGCCCTCCTCTTTGCCCTTCTCGTCGCGGGGCCTTTCATCCTCTCCGGCTTTGCCACGAACTTTGCTGACCCCTACCCCGAACTCACGAATGACCAGAGTTTTTACCTTGCGCGCATCCAAGATATCCGCGACGGCTACCCCGTGACCGGGAATGCCTACCTCGCCGAGCACAAAAACGCGCTCCCGATGCAGTTTCTCACCGGTGAATATCTTGAGGCGCTGATCCTCGACCTCCTTTCCCTCCCCACGTCGGCCTCTCTCATCCTCTTCACTCTCTTTTTCACACCAATCATCTTTCTCCTCACCTACGCGATCTTCCTTGTGCTCAAGGCACCGCGGCACTGGGGCCTACTCGCTACGCTTTTGCTCACTTTCGGCATATATTTCTTCGACTTTGCGCGGCCGATAAGCCCGCAGTTTAACTTTATCTTTTGGCTTGTCGCTGTCCTTGCCTTTTTCACCCTCTATGAACGCACCGACCTGCGCTCACTTATCCTGCAAGCTGGCACGATCGGTATCCTTTTCTATCTCTATCCCTACTACTGGACGCACCTCCTTGCGACGCTTGGCGTTCTTGTGCTCGTCGAGCTCGTGCGAAGCCGTGCCGCCGCACTCCGCACCGTGCTCATTGTCCTGCTTGCCCTCGCCTTTGGAAGCGGTTACCTTGTGCTCCTTGCGGCGGCACGCGCGCTCCCCGAATATTACGAATCTCTTTTCCGCCTTGGCTTTATCGAGACGCATACACCCTCTGGCCTCTCTCTCGTCCTCATTGCCCTTGCCGCACTTGTCGCCGCTCTTTACATAGCTCAACGATCGCGCGGCACGCGGCTCCTGCCACCTGTCGCTCTTCTCATAGGCGGCATCGTCGCGCTGAATCAGCACCTTGTCACGGGGCTTAACATGGAGTTTGCAAGTCACTATGGGATGCAGATCATCTTTGCTTCTGCCTTTCTTATCGCCGCCGCAGTGAGCGCGAGGGAGTGGTGGCCTCTCCTTGAAAAGCGCGCAGTGAAAGGCGTTGCGGCCGTCATAGTTCTCTTTCTTACCCTTTTCTCCGTGAGCGCGCCATACCAAGAGCTCTCTTCACACCTTCCGCCTTTCGCCTCCTACGAGCTTGTCGCGTGGCTTACGGCGCATGCCGAGCCGGGAGTAGTGGTGTACGCGCCTGAAGCGCTCTCACTCATCATCCCTGCCTACACCAGTGCCGACGTGTTCTACGCGCGAAATGCGAACGCCGGCTTTATCACAAACAACGAGGTCGTCGATCGCTTCATTATTCAAAACTACGGCGCGACCATTGACGACGCCTTTATTGAAAAACACCAGCGCGAAGTCTTCGGCCACCACTACCTCAATACCTACGGTCACGCGCTGCAAAAAGCGAGAGTCCTGTCATTGCTTGGCATCGATGCCTCCCTCCCCCCACGCATCCCTCGCGACGCGCTCGAGCGCGTCAAGGCGCGCGCGGCGGAGCTCCAGTCAAAACCCTTTGCAGAGATTGTTGCGCCGTACCGCCTCGACTACATCGTTGACGAAAGCGGCACTATCCATGCGTATCCCTAAACTTCTCCTCTCTCTTGTCGCGATCTTCGCGCTCTCGCGCGCAGTGCTCTACACCCTCTTCCCTTTTCGTACCGATTTCTTGCCGTGGTTGAACCAGCTCCTTGATATCGAGCTCCTCAAAACGAATCTCTGGGAGAGCGTGTACTACCTTCACGCAACGCCGCCCCTTTACAACGTCTATATCGGCCTCGTGCTCCAAACCTCTCCCGAAGCCGTGCTCCCCTACACCTTTGCGGCGCTCCACTTCTTCATGGGTCTTGGCATGGTAGCGATGACCTATGCCCTCCTCAACTATCTCACCGCCTCTCCCCGACTCGCCTTCCTCGGCGGCCTCACTCTACTTGCCTACCCAATCCTCTTCCGCTTCGAGATCATCCCCTTTTACACCTATCCGATTGCTTTTCTTCTTGTGCTCTCTGCTTTTCTCCTCATGCGGTTCTTAAAGACGAATCGCGGCGGCTACATCGTCGCCTGTCTCGTCGTTCTCCTCACCCTCATCCTCTTTCGCAATTTCTTTCATGTCATCGTTTTCTTCATCCCGATTGCGGTCGGGCTTTGTGCGCTTGTCTACGCGCGACAGCGCTCGTTTTTCACGACTGCGGTCATTGCAAGCGCCATTGTGCTCGCCATCGGCCTCGTGCCCTCGATTCGCAACTACGCAGACTACGGCGTCTTTTCCTCCTCAACATGGCAGGGGATGCAGCTCTTCTCGATGACCCACTTCGTGCCCGACGAAAAGATCGATTCGCTCATAGCAACAGGTACGGTCACCCCTCTCGCAAAACTCCCGCGCTTTCAAAACCCAGACCCCTACTATGCCTACTACGACCTCGAACCGCGTGAGGGGATCCCTTCCCTTGATAATCTCTACAAATCTGGGGGTGAGCAGTATGGGAATTTCAATAACTGGATCTACATCGAGACGGCGAAAGAGTATCAGAAAGATGCACTCGCGATTATAACCGCATATCCGCAATACCTCTTGCCGAAGCTCGCGAACAGTATGTATATCTTTTTCGGCTTTGCGCCGTACCGCTACTTCGATAAGGCGGATGAATGGTTTATCTTCGATGGCGGGCTCTTGAAACAGGGCTATCAGGCAGCGAAGTATTTTATAGAGCCTGCGCTCTATGCCCTCCTCTTCTTCTCTCTCTTCGTGGGACTCCGAAAGACGCGTGACCCACTCCTCCTCTATCTTCTCTTTGTCCTCATCTATGTCTTCGCGGTGGCGAACATCGTCGAACTGGGCGAGAACAACACTGCCCGCGTCCCCATCGACCCCCTCGTTCTCATCCTCGCGCTCTACCTTTTCCACGACTGGCTCGTACGTGTTCTACCTAGAGAACGGAAACTATTATAAAAATCAGTTAGTATACGGAGATATGGCGTCAATGCGGGCGCTTTTCTACCGCCTTTTGCGCTCCTCGGAGCGCTTTTTCGGTACGGACATGGTCTACGCTGGTACGGGCGGGCTCTGGCTTACTGGGGGGCAATTCGCGACGACCCTGCTTGCCTTCGTGCTTGCAGTTGCGCTTGCAAACTTCCTCGAGCCCGAGAAGTACGGTAACTACAAATACATCCTCTCCCTTGCCGATGTCATCGGCGTCTTTACCTTGACCGGCCTCACGACCGCGGTCACCCGCGCCGCCGCTCGCGGCTGTGACGGATCACTGGGCACGGCATTCAAGCGCTCCCTCACCTGGAGCATAAGTATGCTCGTGATCGCCGGCGCTCTCGGCGCGTATTACCTCACCCAAGGGAACGCTCTTCTCGGGATTGGGCTCCTCGTCATCGGAGCAACGATGCCGCTCATCGTCGCCGCCTCGCTCTATCGGCCCTTCCTCATGGGTCGCGGCGAGTTCAAGTGGGGAGCCTTGGGCGGCATCCTTCAAAACGGTGTGCCCCTCTTGGCCGTCCTCATCACCGTCTTCTTCACTGACTCCGTCCTCGCTCTTATCGCGGCCTATTTCGTCTCAAATCTTCTCGTTGTCACGCTCCTCTACCGACTAGCGATGCGCATGGCGCGCAATCGAGAACAGGATCCAGCAATGGTTGGCCTCGGGAACCACCTCTCTGTGATGGGCATTATTTCAACCATTGCAAGTCAGTTCGACAGTATCCTCGTCTTCCAATCCTTAGGCGGCGCGGCGCTTGCGGCTTTTTCACTCGCGACCGCGATACCCGACGTCATCCGCGGCACTTTCAAAAATGTGGATGCGCTCGCGATGCCAAAATTCGCGGGCAAATCGAAAGAGGAGATGAAGCGAGCGGTCTGGAGCAAGTTCCCTGTCCTGCTCTTCATGACGCTCGCGATCGGCACCGCTTATGCGCTTGCTGCGCCTTATCTCTTCTCTCTCTTTTTCCCAGCCTATATGAGTGCCGTGCCTCTTTCGCAAGTCTACGCGCTCATTCTCCCGCTTTCTTTCATGCTTGCCTCGGCCTATTTCGATTCTCAAGCGGCGGTGAAAGAGCGCTACATCCTCAACATCTTCAACAGCACAACCCGCATCGGCTTTACCTTGATCGGTATCTATTTCTTCGGGCTTTGGGGTGCGATTGCGGGGCGTCTCGTTTCACGCTTTTTCAACGTCCTTCTCTCCGCCTATCTTATCGCACGACACTAAGGAGCTCGCGGGCCTTGTAGTAGGCCTTGTCGAGTAAAGATGGTTTGCGGTCATAGATGACGGTGAAGAGTTTGCGTAGCACGCCGTCGGGAGAGCGGAGCTCTCCGACTGCATGCCACGAGTGATCGCGGCGCTCGAAGATGAGACTCCGGTTCGGCATCGCGATTGAAGGAGTCGCCGAGACGAAGTCAGAGAGCTTGGGTGCGGAGCGGTAGTCGAATTTGCCCCCGTCATCGAGGAGGAGCGTCTCGCCGCCCCACTCGCTCTTCCAGTCCTCGGGTGTATTGAAATAGAAAATGTGCGTGCCGAGCTTGTTGGGGCTGTCGCAATGGGGTGAAACGGAACAGCCGCGAAATGAATACTGCCACTGATAATGCCGGGTAAACCGGTCATCTCGCATGAGCCGGGCGATTTCGCGCTCATAGTCGGGGCCATCGAGTTCTGCAATGAAATCACGCCACGCCGGTGAAAGCGGCAAATCATAGCGGTGTTTGAGTTCGTAGCGGTCATGCGACTTTTGGCCATACTGCCGCTCCATGCCCACCGTTTTTCGAAAAAGAGAAATATCGGGCATCGACGCCTGAAGTGCCTCGAATCCTTCTTCGGTCAAGAGCCCGGCCGGATTTGCGTAAGGGAAGGGCTTCGCGTTTTGGAATGTAGCGGTATCGAGCGCCCGCAGTTTATCGTAGTCAAGATAGGTCATGAACGTCTAAAGATGAGATTGGTCTCCTTTATCTCGCGCGGGTGCGCTGCAACAAGCGAAAACCCGGCAGAAGTAAGAACCTGCTCTACCGGCGAGCGAGTTGCATCGTTGACTTCGATAAGGATACTCTGAAGCGCAGGGAGAACAAGCACCTTCATGGCACCGACGAGAACATCGCGTTCGCCGCCATCCACATCTATTTTCATAGCCGTGGGCGGTGGGAGCTTGAATCGTTCTACGCATTCGTCGAGCGTTAAAATCGGCATTACGCGTTTTACTCCATTCCCTCGTTTTTCTTCAAAAAAACCCGTGCTTGACCCGTGCGTGGTATCAGGGATAGAGAATGAGGAGAGGCCCGCGGCGCTCCCCAGGATGAATGGGAGAACCGCGACGCGCTCCGAAAGGCCGTTCAAGGCAATGTTCTCCTGAAGCGCCTCGACATTCTGGGACATGGGCTCAAACGCATACACGCGTATGCCGCGCGAAGCGGCGATGAGCGAGTAAGCGCCCACATTGGCTCCGATGTCATAGAGGACGCCGTCTGCGGGCAAGGAGTCGAGCCAAGCCGCGGTCTCCGGCTCCTTCGCGACCGAGCGAGCGCGCGTTGTATATTCACGCAGGTTCCGTGTCGTGATGCAGAGCGGCTTCTTCATATAATCGAGCGTGCGCGTCCCGAAGAATTGGCCGACAAGCCGCTTTATCTTGAAGACGGCGAGGAGGAATGTCCATTCGAAGCGTGAGGGTTTTTTCATATATGCGTCCCGAGAAGGCCGCTGACGAGCCGGGCGATGTAGTCGCCCATGGTCTTCTTTCGCGGGATGAAGCCGACCTTCACATCCCGTGCATACGGGAAGTGCTCGCGCTCGAAAAGTGTCTGGAGCGGGTACTTATAGCCAGCATTCTTCGTCGCGGCCGTAAGCCAGAGGAATTCTTGGACAAGCGCCGCATCGAGGTACGGGTAACGGGTCTCGAGTCCGTAGGCACCGGCGACATGCTCCTCCTTCGCGATGTAGTACTTCTGCGCACCCTCGTAGAAATTTCGCCAAGGGAAGATGGCCGCGAGGTCCTCAGGGAACTCCCCTTCAATCGAGCTCGAGCCCGTGAGCCCCTTTCCGTGCATGCGGTAGTCAGAGAGGATCTCATCGGCGCCTTGTCCCGAGAGATAAATCTTGAATCCTGCGCCCTTAGCCTTCTCGCAGATGATGCCGAGCCCGACCGTCGCGGCGTCTTCGAGGATATTCTGGGGCGCGTAGCGCCCCTCGCGTACGGTCCAGAAGAAGGGCTCGCAGACCTCCCGGAGGAGACGCTTCTGCCGCTGATACTCCCGATACGACGGGTTGAGGATCTCACCGGCGACTTTGGGAAGAAAGGCGTGGCGCGCTCGCACGATTCCTTGATCTTCTCTCCCAAGAATAGAGTAGGCCTTGAAGGGTAACTTTTGCCGGAGCAATTCGCATGTGATTGCGCCCGAGTCATAACCGCTTGAAAGGCCCATGAAAACCTTCTCGCGGATATTCTTCGCCCGTTTCGCTATCGAATGCGAGAAGGCAGAAAGAAAGTCGTCAACTGACTCTTTATGCTGATGCGCGGGATCAAAAGTAAAAACCTGGTGGCGCGATAGTTCCTTCTCATCCGCGAGAGAAAGGACGAGGGTCGTATTGGCCGCGAGCTTCGTGGGCTTCTCAAAGCCGAGAGCAAGGAGCGCGCTTTCATAGGACGCGAGGCCAAACTCACTTCCCCTCTTTGCGTACCAAAGGGGCTTGGTCGCGAACGCATCGGTTGAAAGAACGAGGACGTTCTTCTTGAAATCAAAAAGAGCAAGGGCGAATTCGCCATCGAGCTTCGTCGTGAAGGCGGCGCCGTGTTCGAGGTAGAGCGGGATCAGGGCTTCGCCGTCAGAGCCGGCGGCGGGCGCGAGGTCGCGCCAGTTGTAAATCTCGCCGTTGAAGAGGCAATAGCAGTCTGCACGCTCATCAACAAATGGCTGACGCGTGAAAGAGCCCGTGATCGAGAGCAAGTTATGGGCGAGTGTCCATCCCTCCTTCTCCACTACCTCGGTCGCGTCGGGACCGCGTTTTTGCGTGAGGCGATTGGCCACAGCGAGTCGCTGCGGCGTCATACTTCGATTGTAAGCAATGAAACTACACATGGGAGATCGAGACAAAGAGGCCGCCGGCAAACAAGGCCGGCCACACTCTACCGAGCCCCGGGAACCCCTGGTAGGTCACGACGCGCGCATCACGATAACCCTGTGCGTGAAGCCACCACCGGAGGTCACGGAGTGTCCAAAAACGGACGTGCTCGTTCGGCATCCTGATCCACTGGGCCGGGAATTTGCCAAAGAGGAGCCGCAAGCGATAGGTGAAAAAGCCCGTGTTCGGGAAGGAGATGAAGACCCCCCGCCGCGCCTTTTTCATGGCGACAGCAAGGACTTTTTCTGACTCGGTAACATGTTCAAGCGTCTCAAGGAGGAGGATATAGTCAGCGCTCTCGACTCCCGCAAGCTCTGGGTCAGTGCGCAAGTCGAGAAATTTCGTCTCATGAATGCCCGCGTCAGTCGCGAGGTCTCGCGCGACTTCAGAAGAATCGTAGCCGACGCCGCGCGCACCCGGGACCGCGACAAGGACAGCAGCGAGGAGCGCGCCGTCGCCGCAGCCGATATCGGCGATGACCGGGTTCGAAAGGCCATCTTTCTTGATGACTTCTGTGACAAGCTCGGCGCGCTCTTTCTGCCACGCATTCAACGAGGGCTTCCCCGCCCCCCGCTTGACACGCCAGTACGCGTCGTAGTCCTCATCGATCAGCGTAAGAATCTGTGTGGGGTAAAAGAAGAGCTGATACCACCAGCGCCGTAGAGCGTCTCTCATGGATGCATTCTAATCGAGTCGAGCGTCTCCCGAAAGGAGATCGTCGGTTGAACGAATGCTTGCCTACGCGCTTCGAGTTCTGTCGAGGGGAGCGCCGCAAGTGTGGCTATGTCTGCGAGGAGACGATCATCGCTATGAATGAGATTGGCGAGGCCGTTTTCGACCATGCCGCTCCCGTAGTCGGAGAGGTCGCCGAGGATGCCGACGGGGATACCCGCCTCTACAAAGTCATAGAGGAGCGACGAGTAGACGCCAATGACGACGTTTGGACGCGCGTCAAGTTCTGTGAGCGAAGAGACTGTGCGAATGTTTTCTCCTCTGATGCCAGGGTACTCTGCGAGCTGCTGTTCGCGGCTGTAGTCAGGCCGCAGTTTGAAAACAACCACAAACCCTGCATCTATGAGTTGATTCATCACGCGCGCGACACCGTCTTTCGGACTATCGGTCTCATGCGGGGTGAGGATAGTGAGAACAACGGAGTTAGGACTTTTGCTCGCGAAGCCCTGACCTCCCAGCATCGCCCCGCCCACGATTACAGAGTCTGGCGGGAAGACGCTCCCCAAGCGTGCGAGCTCCCGTTTCCAGTATTTATTTGCGACGACGAGATGGTCGGGGTGAATCGACTCGAGGCTCGTGCGCGCGTCGCGAAGCCACCCGACATGATACTTCGTGAAATGGCCGTGCTGAAAAGCATAGGTCGGGATGCTGCGGGAACGCGCAGCGAGGATAAGCTCCTGATAGTGCCGTGTATCATCGATCATCCACACAGCCTTCGGACGGGCGCACGCAAGAAACGCGGAGAGCACGCGTATGCGAAAACGCATCTTGTCTTCTTCACCGAGATATTTGCGAATGATGTGGCGCGCGAAGCGCGCCTCCTCCTCGGTAAAGCCCGAGAGTTCGCCAAAGGCGAGTGGGTGACGCCTGGGCCGGAGACCAAGAGCGCACAGAGCCGTATAGAACGTATCAACCGCCTCGAGGTAGAACGACAACCGTGGTCGTCTCATCATATTCACGAGAAAGGAACGATTGAAAACGGTGTGGAGGATCTCGCGATAGCGGATATGGTGCGTCTTGCAGTACTCATAGATCGACGCGAGACGAAAGTCCGCTGCGTGTTGTGCATCACTTACTCGATCGATACCGAAAATGACAATCTCGGGACGTACGAAGAGAAGTGAGAGTAAGGCGAGTTTTGAGATCGCGAGGCCGACGAGCTCCGTGAGAAAACTTTTGATACTCCCGCCGCCTTCGCCTCTCATATACGCATCGAATCTTTTCGTTTTGGCAAAACGTTTTATCTCCGTCGCAAAGATAATCTGTGAAAAGCGCTGCCAGAGTGCATAGCGCTCAAGATAGGGCGTCGAATGAACGGGCGTGCCATTCACCCGGATCTCGCCGATCCGATGCAGAAAATCGAGTTCGTACGGGAGGTCACGCGCTAACGAGGTCATGCAAATGAATGATGCTGCGGAGCATCTTCCCCTCCCCGACGACAAATAAACTCGTGATCTTATGCAGCTCCATGAGTGCAAGCGCCTCCTTCAGAGAGGCGTTTTCTGAAATTGACTTCGGATGTTTCGTCATGAGCATGCGAACAGGGAGGCCCTTCGGCGAGTCGAGGCGCATCAAGATGCGGCGGACATCGCCGTCGGTCACGGTGCCGACAAGGCGCCCCCCGCGATCGACCACAGCAACAACGCCGAGCCCGCCGCGTGTCATCACTTTAAGCGCCTCTTCAAAAGAGCGGTCGAGGCGAAGTGCGGGCGTTTGCCCTCGCGCCCGCATAATATCCCGAACGAAGGTGAGCGAGAGGCCCAAAGCACCCGCGGGGTGAAAGCGGGCAAACGACTGGTGCGAGAAAATGGTGGGGTCAGTGAGAGCGGCCGCAATCATGTCCGAGAGAGCAAGCGAAGCTGTCGTCGAGGCCATTGGGGCGAGATTGTGCGGGGAACCCTCTTCGGCAACCGGCACATCGACGACAAGGTCTGCAAGGCGCGCAAGAGCGGAACGTCTCCCATGCGAGAGCGCGATCACGGTGACGCCGAGCTTTTTCAAGTGTTGCGCGAGTTTCACCAGCTCGATCGATTCGCCCGAGAAAGAAAAAGCGATGAGGGCGTCACCTCGCTTCGCATGTCCCGAATCGCCATGGAGTGCCGCGAGGGGGTCGAGGTAGACCGCGGGGTGACCAAGCGAGGTCAAGGTCGCGGCCGCCTTCATTGCGATGAATCCTGACTTTCCCACCCCGGAGGTGATGACCTTGCCTCTCCGCGCCGCAAGAAGTTTTGCGGCGCGGAGGGCCGCGGGGGCGACATGAGAAAGGGCGGCGAGGGCGCGAGAAGAGGCACGGAGCGCCGTCAAGGCCCGTGCGCGAGGGCGACGGAGGGTCATGAGTGGCATCCTAGCATATGGTATCTGGGTTATTATGAGTACCCATGACAGAGGCAAAACGTTACCTCTCGGGAGAGCAGATGGTCTTCTTTAAAGAGAACGGCTATCTCCACATCAAGGGCCTGTTTACGCCCGAGGAGGTCGCGAACTTTCGCGAAGGGTGCATCCGCGACGCGCTCGGCGACTCCGTCTGCCGGAGAGAATTTCATAAGATAATGCTCCAACCCAAGGTGGTGGACATTATCCGCGACCTCCTCGGCGACCCGGTAGTGTATCCGGGGCTCTCTCTCACGCGCACGAACGATTTCCCCCGGCCCCGCGGCAAATACGGCGTGCGCTTCTTTCACAACGACACCATGGGCGACGACGGAGACTATACGCACGAGTACCCCATCCTCAACACCGGCATTTACCTGCAAGATCACGTGAGCGGGAGCAACTGTCTCAAGATTATCCCGCGTTCTCATACGCGCCCCTGCTACACGAGCAAAACGCTTGTCGAGGCAATAAAAAACATCATTAAGGCGCTCCTTGCCGGTGACGGCAAGCGCGTATGGGGGACACTGAACCTCTACCGCTCAATCAATATCCCTTCGCTCCCCGGCGACCTCATCGTCTGGTATGTGCGTACGCACCACACGGGCTATGGGATGCGGCCGCGCATCGCCCCATACTGGTCTTTGCCGCCCGTCATCGAGAATATCCTCCCCTTATGGTTCTTCCTCCCTTCTCCGCCGCGGCGCGAGGTGATGCTCTCGATCTATACCAAGCCCTCACCCTATCTTGAGAAATATATCGAGCTCCAGATAAACAAAGAACGTCGCCGCGAGTACTATCTCCACAATGCTTGCCTCGAGAACCCCGAGGTGCTCGAGCTTGCGCGAAGTCAAAACGTGGTTATCCGTAATGACGGCTACCACCGCGCCCAAGACCCGACACCGATGAAGAGCACGAAAAGCGACTACGCATGAACACCGTTTTCATCTTCACGAACCGCCAGCAGATGCTCGGCGCAAAGATCGCGAAGTTCGCGCTTGAGAAGCATCGGAGGGACCCTGCCTCTTTTGAGGTGCGTATCATCGAAGTGGAAAAAATACCGGCCCTTCGCGATTTCGAGGGTACGCGCTACCTGTTCGGCCGCGACGACACGCACCGGACCTATACGCTCCGCGATCTCCAGTCCTTTACGCTGACCCGCTTCATGGCGCCTGAGCTCATGGACTACCAAGGCCGCGCGATTGGTATCGACCCCGATATCTTCGCGTGCGCTGACGTCACTGCGCTTTTTTCATTTAATCTTGAAGGCCGCGCGCTCGCCGCATGCCCCAAGAAAAAAGACTGGGACTCGAGCGTTATGGTCATGGACTCGGCAAAACTTGCGCACTGGAAAATCTCGGACATCCTTGCGGATATTAAGAATGATCGGCGCGCCTACATGAGCATCATGACGCTCGAGCATGAGGAGGTGACGCCCTTGCCGCGCGAGTGGAATAGTCTCGACATCCTGACAAAAGAGACGAAAATGCTCCACACGACGAACCGTCTCACCCAGCCGTGGAAGACCGGCCTCCCAATCGACTTCACCCGTAATCGCCACCCCAAACTCTTTGGCCTCCTCCCGCGAGAGCCCCTCTTGAAGCTCCTCGGCAAATACCCGGGCCGCTACCAGCCGCATCCTGATAAAAAGATCGAGCGATTCTTCTTTACCCTCCTGAAGGAAGCGATCAACGCAGGAGCTGTTTCTGAAACCGAAATCAAAGAAAACATCGCAAAGAAGTATCTGCGTCAGGACACGCTTGAAGTGATGAAGCAAGTCTGATACCCTACGCGAATTATGCATCCGCCAGAACGCAGTACCTGCCGCATCTCGGGCGAGAAATTGATCCCCCTCTTTACGCTCGGCAAGCTCCATCTCTCTGATTTCATTCCGCCTGGAGAGGCGCCGGAGGGCGAGGAGCACAAGGTCGAAATGAAGCTCTGCCTCGCGCCGAAATCAGGCCTTGTCCAGCTCGCCCACACTGCCCCCGCGGACGAAATGTATCGCCGCTACTGGTACCGTTCTGGTACGACCGAGACCATGACTCGCGAGCTCGAGAGCATTGCGAAGAAGGTCCTCTGGCTCATTAAAGCCGCAAAGGGCGATGTGTTCGTCGATATCGGCTGCAATGACGGCACCCTCTTTAAGTTCGTGCCGAGGAGTGTGGTGCGTATCGGCTTTGACCCGGCCCTCAATACCTTTGTGGAGAAGGAGTCGCGTCGCCACGCATCAAAAATCATCGTCGACTACTTTACCCACAAGACCTATCAAAAGGCCGCAGGCAAAAAGAGGGCGAAAATCATCACCTCGATCGCGATGTTTTACGACCTCGAGGACCCAAACGCCTTCGTACGCGACATCGTGAAGACGCTCGACGATGAGGGGCTCTGGGTGATCCAGATGAGCTATCTCCCGCTCATGCTGAAGCAACTTGCCTTCGACAACATTTGCCACGAGCATCTTGAATATTATTCGCTCGAGTCCCTCAAGTACCTCCTTGACCGGCACAATCTCAACATCGTCGATATCGAGATGAACGACATCAATGGCGGCTCGTTCCGTATTTACATTCGCAAAAACAAGGCGCGACCCGAGCTCTTCGCGACTGCGCCCTATCGCGACGTCGCCCGCATGAGGGTTGCCCAGATGCTCGCCTATGAAGAGGCGCTTGACCTCAAAAACCCGGCGACCTATCGTAAGTTCTTCAGGCAAGTTGAGGAGCTGAAGAGAAAGACCGTTGCTTTCATAAAGAGAGAGAAGAAACGCGGCAAAAAGATCTGGGGTTACGGCGCCTCGACGAAGGGCAATACGCTCCTCCAGTGGTTTGGCCTTGACCACTCTTTGATTGATGCGATCGCCGAGCGCTCCGAGATCAAATACAGCCACCGCACTGTGGGCACCCACATCCCGATCGTGTCTGAAGAAGAGGCGCGCAAGGCGCACCCTGATTACCTCCTTGTCCTCCCGTGGCACTTTATCCATGAATTCACCGCGCGCGAGAAAAAGTATCTTCAAAAAGGCGGCAAGTTCATCGTCCCTTGCCCCAATTTCGAAGTCATCGGCAATAAATAAGAAAAAGGAATCGCGTTGATCCTTTGGTTGAGGTCGAAGGTTTTTTGGTCGGGCCAGAAGCGCTTGCGCTCCAGGGACCAATTGCATGCCCCGTTTGAGACCTGCAACTTCTTCTCTGTATATAAAAGTCAAGCTCGTTATTTCCAGTGCTTGTAGCTCTTCTCTTCGATGATCTTTGAACCCAAAAGGAGGTTGATCTCCTTCTTCAAGGCGGCGCGGCGGTCGTTTGACACATGGATATCCCACGCGACTTTGACGAACGCCTCGCCGAACTCTTTTGCCTCGCCAAGCTCGCGGATTTTCTCGCCGTAGTCCCAGATTTCTTGGTTTGATTTCTTGAGTCTTTCTGCGAGCACTTCGAGCTCGGGCGTCATAGAGAAGTGCTCCGCCTTGGTTTTGTGTAAAAGGTTGAGTTCGGTCTTCACGTTCGCAAGCCGTGCAGGATCGGTGATACGCTCGGCTTTAATCTCAAGAACCGTGATTTTGTCGAGGAGCTCCCCCGGTGAAATCGGCGTGTTGATGACGCTACTCATGACACATCAGACTCTACCATCTCCCTCACGAGATTTTCAAATGAGATCTCTGGCCTCCACGTGAGCTCTCTCTGTATTTTCGAGATATCGCCTTGGCGTACATGTGTCTCGACGGGGCGGTAGAATTCTGGACTGACGCGCGCGCGCACCTTCCCCCCTTCATCTCTCGCCACCTCCCCCTCTGCCTCCCCCTCCCAGGTGAGTGTCATGCCGATGACCTTTGCCGCCGCCTCAATAAACTCGCGTACGGTGTGCACGGCGCCCGAAGCGATGACATACGAGTCTGACTTTTCTGCTTGGAGCGACATCCACATCGCTCGCACAGTGTCCTTCGCATGCGTCCAATCGCGCTTCGCGTTTACATTGCCCACCACAAGCTCTTCGGCCTCGCTTTTCTTGATCTTTGCAAAGGTGTTTGTAATCTTGCGCGTCACGAATTCTTCTCGCCGACGAGGCGATTCGTGGTTGAAGAGGATCCCCGAGACCGCAAAGAGCTTTTGGTCTCTCCGATACGCCTCGAGTAAGTTGTGGGCCATGAGCTTCCCTATCCCATACAAATTCTGCGGTCGAAAAGGTGTGTGCTCCCCCTGCGGGCTCTCGGTCACTGCCCCGTACATTTCAGCAGAAGAGGCCTGGAAGAAGCGTGTCCTCGGCGAAAATTCCTTGATCGCTTCGAGCATGTAGAGGGGAGCGAGGCCCGTCGATGCGATGGTCTCGAGGGGCTTGTCCCATGGTCTAGCGACCGTGGCGATCGAGGCGAGATTATAAAATTCATCTGGTTTGGTTTCTTTGACGAGTGCCCGAACGAACTCCCGGTCAGTCACATCCCCATCCTCTCGGTCGACGCCGCGCACCGAGTAACCTTTCGCATCAAGTAGCTCTTTGAGGTACGAACCGTCTTGTCCCTCGACTCCCGTAATGACCGCAACCTTACTCATGAATATGCTCTGTGCCACCGGCAATGAGCTTCAGATCTGCCTCCACCATCATCTTCACCAATTCTTTGAACGTGACTTTCGGCTGCCAGCCAAGGACGCGACGCGCCTTACTGGCGTCGCCACAGAGGAGATCAACTTCGCGCGGGCGAAAGTAGCGCTGGTGCACCTCGATGACCGTCGCACCATTTTCATCGATGCCGCGCTCCTCAAGCCCCTTGCCATGCCAGTGGAGGTGGATGCCGAGCTCCTCGCAAATCGCCTCAACAAGCTCGCGCACCGTGTGACACTCGCCCGTTGCTATCACAAAATCATCGGGCGTCTTCGCTTCTAGCATAAGCCACATCGCCTCGACATAGTCATCCGCATACCCCCAGTCGCGCACGGCCTCTAAGTTCCCCATCTTAACGACCTTTTGCAGGCCGAGCTTTAGTTTTACCAAAGAGTGTGTGAGTTTGCGGGTGACAAAGTGCTTACCACGGCGGGGGCTCTCGTGATTAAAGAGAATCCCCGAGACGGCGAAAAAGCCCTTTGTGCGATACT
>MFLS01000007.1 GCA_001781625.1 Candidatus Kaiserbacteria bacterium RIFCSPHIGHO2_12_FULL_56_13 | reverse complement strand
AAGTCTTGAACATCACATTGAACTTCGTGCCGTCTGCAAGTGGGTCGGCAAACCCGGCGACATGCCCCGACGCTTCCCATGCCTTTGGGTTCATGAAGATGGCCGCATCCATAGGGTACATATCGTCACGCGCGTCAATGAACATCCGCCACCAGAGCTCCTTCACATTGTGTTGGAGGAGAACGCCGAGGGGCCCGTAGTCCCAGGTGCCCGCGAGGCCGCCATAGATCTCGCTTCCGGGGAATATGAAGCCACGGCGTTTTGCGAGCGAGATGATTTTGTCCATCACACCCATAGATGAGGGGGATTATTGCACAGTCGCCTTATTCGCGGTATAGCCCGGGTCGCCCGGCGTTTCGGTCGACACGGCTTCGCCAGTCGTCGTCACCTGCACCTCGGCATAGCGATCATAGGCCGAGAACGACGGTACGGTCGTCAGTAGTGGCGTCATACCGCGCTGGCTTGTCGAGGGCGTCACGATGACCCGAAAGGACCCTTGACGGGAAGCGCCGCCGGCCATGTCACCGATGCGCCACGTGACCTTGCGTGAAGCGCCGTCAAAACTGATTGACCCGTCGGCGGGGAGCGTGACGCCTGGAAAAGTGACGTACGAAGGGAGCAGCGCGGTGACAGCTGCATCAGCAAGATCGTTCCCCGTATTCACGATGCCCCATGTCACCGTATAGGATGTCTCCTCTTCAGCGACCGGCGGCACCGGGCCAGAGTTCGCAAATGGACCTGGCGCGTACGATGATGAGGTCGTAAAGGTGACTGCACTCACAAGCCTTATCGTCTTGTTTGCCGAGGCGGTGATGCGCTCGGGCACGCCTGATTGCCCCACACGTTCGCCTGCGACAGAGACGGTGAGCGTGAGCGCGGAGTTGCGAGGCGCAGAGGCGAGCGTCGCGAAGCTAAAGGTGCCAAAGCCCGTCGCTCCCGGCGCAAGTGTCGCAAGCGCTTGGTCGGTATCACGGCTAAAGATGACGGTGCGGTCAGCAGAACGATAAAATCCCTTCTGTACCTCAACGCTTGCGGGGTCAAGTGCCGCACCGCTGATGCCGACCTCTATCACGGCGTTTGCAAGCGGCACCGCAAGAGCATTGCTCCATGATACGCGCACCGTGACAGGGGCACCGGGGGCAACTGCTGGAGTAGCTACCGAGCTCCCATTGACGATAAAAGATGTCACGAGAAAAGGTGCGGCAACCCTTATCTGCGTTTCTTGTGTCATGTAGGCGACCGCAAGCGCCGGGTCGTTGACTGCCTTTGCTGTCCCCACGGTAAAGTGAAAGACGCGTTCGTCGTTATCTTGTCCGGTCAATGTGCCGGTCAAGGTCACGACCCTTGAGGCACCGGGAGCCAGTGTCCCGATGGAGAAATTCATGCCGACCGGTGTAATAGACGAATCGGCCAAGAGGTATCCCGCCGGATACTGCGCTTTGAGGATCACGCTGTCGATCGCCTGTGTCGCGTTCGAGCGCACGGTCGCGCGTATGGTGAAAGGCTTGCCGGAGATTGTTTCAGTAACTGCGTCGAGCGAGATCGAGAGAGGCGCCGTCGAGATGACGATCGGATAGGTGAGACGCTTAACGAATACGGAGCTTGAACGCGAAGTGCTGAATGAAACTGCGATCTCGATCGTCGGTTTCGCCCCCTCGCTCCCGAAGAGCACGGCGGAGACTGTCCGCTCGACTTGTCCCCCTGGTGCGAGCGAACCGAGCGCATCGCTGTAGCGTGTGTAGGGTTGTGAAAGGTCGAGAGCGCTTCGCGTCCCCGGGGGGAAATCGATATCGAGCACCACCTCTTCAGCCGTCGTCGGATTCTTGTTGGCAATGCTTATCGAGAGCGGCACGGTATCGCCCCCCGCAACCGTCGTTGGCCCTTGGATCGTAAGCTCGATGTCATCGACCGAAACGGTGTTGCTCCCCGTGTAAAAAAGAAGTGCCGAGATCCCGACAGCAATGACGAAAAACCCGAGAGCAATGAAGAAAAACCTCGAGGCAAAGCGCAGGTGATGCGGTGCGCCAAGCGGAGTAAGGCGCGGCCGCTCGCGCCACCGGCGGGGGATCGTCGAGTTACTTCGCGGCGAGAGCGGAGAGTCGAGCGATGAGCGCTCTATGTCTGGGTCGTATAAACGCTCGCGCGCTTTGCCAAGCGCGCTCAATGTATCGTCATCTTGGGGAGACATTGGTGCATTATAAACCGGAGAGCGCGATGCCGCGATTAATACGCGCAATGATCGGGGAGCGGGAGCGCACAATCTCGCTTGGGTCGGGGACTTGCCCCGCATCGAGACCGAGCGCCGCTAAGAGGCAAAGTATCGCGCGGCATTCGAACGCATCGCCAAGTGTCTCGGGTTCGCGAGCAAATGCGGTGAATGTTTCGTGCACGATCGGGAAGAATGAAGCGTCGATAGTGTCCATGGGGATAAGACGGAGCGCAAAACCTATAATGCGCACCGCTCGCTCTCGGGCGGCGCGCGGGAGCTTGGGGAGCCAGTTTTGCACGAGTGAGGCCCCTGCCACCCGCCAGCTCTCCCTCCCCCGCACGAGAATCACCTCGCTCTCGGCAAAAGTCGTGAGGGCGGCCGCGAGCCGTGCCCCCGGCCGGCGCACTCCCTGCACGCGCGCTCGTATGAGCCCGAGATCAGCGGTTAAAAGAGCGACGGTCGCGCTCATCTCCCCGCGCGGCGAACGCGCAAGCACGAGAGCCGTCGTCTGATATTTATGCCGCATCGTGTATGAGATTAAATCGCTCGGTACCGGTTGAGAGTTCAACCGCGTACTTCCCTCCTGCAGAAACCTCTGCGTGTGCTTTATCTTTTGGCGAGAGGCCTTCGGTTTTGCGGGCTTCGGCCACCGCGCGGGCCAACTCGCGCTCGTCCCCTTCTTTGATGAGTTCCGGCGTGAGCACAGTATCGAGCACAAGTGCTGCTCCTCCCATTACTTTCTTAACATTTACTTCTTCAGCTAGAATCGCGGCGAGCTCGTCAGAAAGTTTCTCGGGAATAGTAAGTGACGCGAGCGGTTGGCGCACCTTGATGTTCGCCTTCTGCCGGAGCTGAAGCGCTTGTGACGCAAGCGCACGCACTGCCTGCATTTCCTTAAGCAACTTCATTGTTTCACTTCGTCCTGTGGGGTGATTTTCTTTTAGGCCGAGCCGAGCAAAAACCTTGGGAATCAGATCCTTCCCAGTTCTATCTAACGGCCATTCCGTCAAATGCACGCTTTCAGGGTCCCTATCAACTCTGACAAGTGTGAATAGTTCTTCCGCAATGAACGGCATTACCGGCGCGACGACCTTGGAGAATTCCTGTAGAACATAGCGTAAAGTACCGAGCGTCTGTGCCCGTTCTTCAACTGTTCCTGCCTTTACACGTTCTCGTGAACGTCGCACATACCATGTTGAGAGATCATCTATAAATCCTCGAAAGCAACGAACTGCGTGCGGCACATCATAGCGATCGAACGCCTCAGTTACCGTGATGACTACTGCATCAAGCCGCGCGATAATCCAACGGTCCAAAACATCCTGGCTGGTGCGGCTTGCGACAATATCATCGTCCTTGTAAAGCGCATAGAATTCTCCAACATTGCGCAGGAGATTCACTACACGCGTTTGCGCCTCTTTCACCTCATCGTCTCTGAACATGAGGTCCTCTCCCTGCATGACAACACTCGACATAAGGTAGTAACGGTAGGCGTCGGCACTGTAGCGCTCGAAGAGTTCGTACGGGTCGGTATAATTTCCTTTGCTTTTAGAGAGTTTCTCTCCGTCCGCTGCAAGTATTGTCCCTGTCGTGACAACATTCTTAAACGCCGCATGTCTAAAGAGCTGAACGCTTATCGCATGTAAATAGTAAAACCAAGCACGCGTCTGACCGACATATTCAGAAATGAAGTCGCCAGGCGAT
This sequence comes from Candidatus Kaiserbacteria bacterium RIFCSPHIGHO2_12_FULL_56_13, assembly GCA_001781625.1. Lineage (GTDB taxonomy): Bacteria > Patescibacteriota > Minisyncoccia > Phycocordibacterales > Phycocordibacteraceae > C7867-001. The sequence continues at coordinate 8,695 of MFLS01000007.1, read as the reverse complement.
CGCGCGTGAAAAACATCTTTGTTCTCAAATGGATAATGGTACTCGGCAAAGGGCATCGAGCCTGATTCGACCCAACAATCAACTACTTCAGGAATGCGTTTGAGGGGCTCCCCATTACTTGAGACTAGCTCAATGTCGTCGAGGTACGGTAAATGATAGTCGAGTTCAAAATCGTCATTATGCGGCAACGGCACGAATACAAGTTCACGTATGCCGGCTTGTTTGGCGTACAGAGGCCAAATCAGTCGCAACGACTCATTCTTATCTGCCCCGAGTGCTACTGCTCCGAACGCCTCGAATCCTATACCGTGCGTAACAATTAAGATGTTCTGGCCGCTCTGTTTTTGTTCGAGCTCATAGAGAAGCGCACCAAAACGATTCTTGGCGTCTTGGTAACTCTCACCGCCTGGCACCCGGTCGTTATACTGTCGCGCGCCGCGATACGCCTGAAATTCTTTGATAGGCCGGTTGTTGAACTCTCCAAAATCAAACTCACGCAAACGCTCGTCGTATACGATTTCTTCTTTTGGTATCTTGAGTTTTGTGGCAACAATCTCCGCGGTCTCACGGCACCGCAAAAGTGGCGAAGTATAAATCCGTGTTATATCGGGCAACGACTGTGCCTTCGTTCTGACCTCTGTTTTCCCTTTTTCGGTTAGTGAGTTCCCCTCACGATTGTTACTCGAAATCTCCTTAACATTATTCTCCGATTCGCCGTGGCGCATGATGAAATATTTATTGCCGCTTTTTCTCGTATGCGCCTTGAGCTCTTCGAGAGAGCCGATGACCGTCACATTGCCCGTGCCGTCCTTCCAGATAGGCAGCGGGCTTGCCCAAAAACGATTGCGCGAGATGGTCCAGTCCGGGGCAGTCTCGAGGTTGTGCTTGAAACGCCCTTCTTTCAAGTGCTCTGGAAACCACGAGATTCTCTTATTCTCAGTAAGCAGCTGTTTTTTGATCGCTTGAATGTTGATGAACCAGGAGGAGACGGCGTTATAAATGAGCGCGGTACCGCAGCGGTAGCAGTGCGGATAGGAATGCTGGTGAGATACCTTCGCGAATAAGAGACTGCGCCTTTCTAGGTCTTCTGCGATCAAGGCGTTGGCCTTCTTAAGATACTGTCCGTGCACTAATTCAGGCGCATCGTCGTTATATGTACCGTTGGGGTTAAGCAACTGTATCATTGGTAACCCTTCCTTTTGTCCAACATTGAAGTCGTCTTCGCCATACATTGGCGCGATGTGGACAACACCAGTTCCCTCTTCGGTCGTAATAAAGTCCGCGAGAACAACGACGTATTTTTTACCCACATGCGCGGTGACCTTCGAAACCTGGTAGAGCGGCTCGTATTCAATGCCCACCAAATTGGACCCTTTCAGCGTCCCCTGTTCTTCGGCCTGTATGACATGCTCGCCATTCGCTTCAGCAATTGCGTAACGAATGTCGAGATCTACCGCAAGAGCCACGTTCCCGGGTAAGGTCCACGGGGTCGTCGTCCAGGCCAGAAGAAAGGTATTTTCAGGTAAACCATGCGCTTTAGGGTCCTTTACTTTAAATTTCACCGTCACTGCCTCTTCAATAATGTCCTTGTAAGTATTATCCATTGCGATTTCGGCTTTCGCCAAGGGCGTTTCGCAGTGCGGGCAATACATGAGCACCTTCTTCCCTTCATACAAATTTCCTTTCTCGTAGATTTGCTTTAGCGCCCACCAAACCGACTCGGTATAACTTGCATCCATCGTTTTATATGAGTGTTCAAAATCGACCCAGCGCCCGACACGCTCTATATAACGCTTCCAGTCCTGGACAAACTCCAGCACCATTGAGCGTGCTGTTTCATTGAACTTCTTTATACCCAGCGCAAAAATCTCTTTTTTATTCTTAAGCCCGAGTTTTTTCTCAACAAGGTTTTCTATCGGGAGTCCGTGAGTATCCCATCCCCATCGCCGCCGCACCCGATAACCCCGCATTGTTTTATAGCGAGGAACAAGGTCTTTTGAAACCGACGAGAGAAGTGAACCCGAGTGAGGAAGACCTGTAGCAAATGGGGGGCCATCATAAAACACGAATTCGCCCTTCGGAGCCCTTTTCGCGAGTGATTTCTCAAATATCTTCTCGCGTTCCCAGAACGCGAGAATCGCCTCTTCACGTTTCGCCGCTTCCGACTTGTCGGCCATAATCCTTCATCCTAGCGTTTCTGTGGGCAAAAAGAAATCGGCCCTCCGCGTTACGCGGAGGGCCGTTCCCCAATGAACTTATTGTCGTCGCACTTCAGATCGTGGCCGACAACCAGGCGTATCGCCCTTACGCGGAAGATTGCGTCGTCTTGGGCGTCTTTGCTTGTCGCGCCGTTCCGCCTTGCAGTCCGCAAGCAAATGGTCTTGATAGGACTCGGCGTAGTCGACATCTAATCTGGTGCTTCCATTGTCAAGCTTCAAAGTACACTCTCCCCTCTTCGAGAACCTTAAAAAGGTATCACATCCGCTCGGGTAGCGGTATCCCCAAGAGGGTAAGGCCGTTTTGCATAGTATTGACGAAGGCTCTTGCAAGCACAAGTTTATATGCCTCATGCTCGCCGCCAATGATCTGTTCTTTGGCATAAAAAGCGTTCCACTCCCCTGCAAGCTCGGTCAAATAGGTGGTGAGGAGGTTCGGCGAGAGCTCTTTGGCCGCACGCGCAACAATCTCGGGGAAATGCACTATGAGGCGCTCGAGTACATATGGCTCTCTCGGTGCTCCATTGGCGCTTGTCTCGCCCGCCTTTTGAAGCACCGACTTCGCGCGCACAAGCGCATATTGGAGGTAGGGGCCCGAATCACCCTCAAGCGAGAAGGACTTCTCTGGGTCAAAAATAATATCCGAGCCGGGTGCTTGCCGAAGGATCATGTACTTAATCGCGCCGATCGCGACTTGTTCTGCGATAAGCGGGTCTGGGTTCTTTTCACTCGCCTTCTTGATGATGTCAGCAATGAACCCTGCCGCCGTAATGACATTGCCCTCACGCGAGGACATTTTGCCGGTCGTAAGGCGCAAGAATCCGTGCGCGACATGCGTGGTTTTCGCCCCGAGAAGTGGAGCGAGCTCGTGGAGCGCAGCAAGTACCGTATTGAAATGACCGATTTGCTCTGTTGATGTCGTCACGATCGAACAGTCAGACGGCCATCGCTCTTCTTTCAAGAATGCCAGCCCGAGCTCTTTTGCCTCATAGGTCGGCGTACCGCGTGAGGTTACGAAAACGAGCGTGTGACCGCCCTTCTTTTCTGCGTGGTAGACAATCGCGCTTTCGCTCTTCTCGAAGACGCCTTTTAAAGCGCCGTCTTGCACGACGCGAAGCCCGGGCTCGGCTGCTTCGCTCTCGAAGAAGTAGAAATCGAATTTCGTACCGAGTACTCGATAGAGATCTTCGAATGCCGCAAGTGAGATTTCCCGCCCTTTGCGCCACAACGCCATGAGCGAAGCGTCCGTGCCGGCATACACCAGCACATTAAGAGCGTCTATCTCTGCTTTCGCCGCCACGTCGCTTTCGTATGCTTGAGCTCCGGTAACGTACGCGGCACCGATTTCACCAGCCGTCGTCGGCTCGGTTATCCTGGCCTTCTGTAAGCCCCACAGGGCTTTCGCGACGTGCGGTCCGACATCTCCCTGATAATTCGCGCGCGCGACACGCGCGCCCTGACTCTCGACGAGACGCGAGACCGCTTCTCCAATCGTATTGCTCATGAGATGCCCTATATGCATCTCTTTAAAGGGGTTTGGTTGCGTATATTCGATCATTACGCGCTTCCTCTCTTCTCTTCGGCCCTTGCCCCACTCACTACCCTTTGCATCTGCCTCGGCAACGGCAAACGTAACGACATCTCGCGAGAGCGTGATATTCACGAATCCAGGCCCCGCAACATCGACGTTCGCGACCGAATCGCCGAGCTTCTTCCGGAGCGTCATGGCAAGAGAGTCTGCGACCTCGCGCGGGTTTTTGCCGAGTTGTTTTGCAGCCGCAAGCGCAGCATTCGTCGCATAATCACCATGAGAGGGGCCGAGCGGCCTCTCTACGGTAAACGCAATCTCACCAAGCACTCCCTGTACCGCTTTTCGTATCCTCTCCTCCATAACAAAAGTATATCAAACCAAGAACTCCACCAAACAGTTAGTATGATATATCATACTAACGGCGAGCCCATTTCCATCGTCCAGGGCCAACTCGTGGTGGCATCCCAATATGAATCGCTCGAATAAATTCATCCAAGAATGCCTTTCCTCTCGGAGATTTCCCACGCGCATAAGTAACTATCCGACGATAGCGGCCACGCTGGAGATCGCGCCACACCCGTACTACGGTCTGAGGCGTGACCCCAAGCGCACTCTCAATCGAGAGAAATCGATATCCTCTTACTAAGAGGACCACTATCATCAAACGTTTTGCGAGCATGACCCGCTCAGTTTGAGACAGGAGCTCGTGTGCCAAAACGCTCGCATCTCGGGTCGTTCTTGCTGTTGATAAGAACGCAAGAAAGTGCCCGGCAAGTTCTGTCGCCACTTCTTTCTTTATCTTCTTTTTTGAAACATGAGGCATACCACAGTATGATATATCATACCATGCCTCCCACTAAGGAACCTCTCTACTTATCCCTACATAAATGATTCGGGGATGGGATGCGCGAGCGCCATCATGCGTATCTCTTTGCGCGCGAGCGCAACCGTCTTTGCGTCGCGGCGCGTCAGCACGTCAAGCATAATCTCGGCAACATGCGCACACTCTTTTGTTTTTAAGCCGCGTGTCGTTAAGGCGGGTGTGCCGAAGCGGATACCTGAAGGATCCATGGGCTTACGAGTGTCGTCGGCAATCGCATTCTTGTTGAGGGTGATGCCCGCTTCATCTAACAACTTTTCTGCTTCGCCTCCAGAGATTTTCAGCGATGAAAAAACATCGGCCAAGATGAGGTGATTATCGGTGCCACCCGTGAGGAGGCGCACCCCGCCCTCTTTAAATACGCTCGCCATCGCTTTCGCATTCTCGACGACCTGCTTCGCATACTTCTTAAATGAGGGTTTTGATGCTTCATCAAAAGCCACCGCTTTTGCAGCAATCTGATGCATGTGCGGGCCACCTTGGAGGCCGGGGAAGACCGCTTTATCAACCTTCTTCGCAAGCTCTTCGCTCTCGCGCACGAGGATCATGCCGCCCCGAGGGCCGCGTAGTGTCTTGTGCGTTGTTGTCGTCATCGCATCAAAACCGTAGTCAAAGGGGTTTTTAGCCGCGCCGCCTGCGATGAGCCCTGCAATATGCGCGACATCAGCGACCGAGATGGCGCCCACCTCTTTTGCAATACTCGCAATTTTTGCCCAATCAAGTTCACGCGGATACGCCGAAAAGCCAGCAAGGATGACCTTGGGTAATTCTTCGCGCGCCGTCTCACGGAGTGCCTCGTAATCTATTTCGCCCGTTTCGACATCCTTCATCTTGTAGCGCACGAAGCGAAAAATCTTGCTGACGTAGGTCACCGGATGGCCGTGGGTCAGGTGGCCGCCATGCGAGAGATCCATGCCGAGGATGGTGTTCCCGGGCTCCATCGCCGCCATGTAAAAGGCGATGTTCGCATTTGCGCCACCCAAAGGTTGCACATTCGCGAATGTGGCGCCGAAGAGCTTTTTCGCGCGCTCTTGCGCGAGCGTCTCGACGGCATCGGTAAACTCCTGGCCGCCATAGTACCGTTTACCAGGGTACCCCTCGGAATATTTGTTCGTTAAGGACGAAGCCATTGCCTCTTTAACCGCGTGCGATACATAGTTCTCGCTTGGGATGAGCTCGAGACCCTCTTTTTGCCGCTTCTCCTCGCCCATGAGGAGTTCATAGAGCTTCTTATCTTGTTTTTTAATTCTTTCGTACATGTTTCTTTTTTGGTGCGTGCAGTCTCGGATTATACCCCCCGACGACGGCAAGTTCGGCTTTGATGGGTGGGTGCGGGTCGTAGTCGACAAGCTCGACATATTCGGGACGAAAGGCGTCGAGAGATTTAAAATTGCGCGTGAACCGTATCGTGGGGAATAGGCGCGGTCGGCGCGCGATTTGCTCCTTCGCCTGCGCGCGATGGTTCTCATAGACATGCAGGTCGCCGAAGGTGTGCACGAACTCGCCGGGCTTGCGGCCCAAAATCTTTGCGATGATGCAGGTCAGGAGTGCGTACGAAGCGATATTGAATGGTACGCCAAGAAAGATGTCCGCCGTGCGCTGATAGAGTTGGAGGCACACCCTCCCCTTCTTGATATTGAGCTGATACATATTATGGCAAATAGGGAAGCGCGCGCCTTCACCCGGGCGCGCCATCGAGTAGAGAAACTCCGGGTTCCAGCTTGATACGAGTGTATTGTGCGCGGAGGGGTCTTTGCGAAGTTCCTCAATCACCCATGAGAGTTGGTCTATCTTTCTCCCGTCAGAGGCAGGCCAGCTTCGCCACATCTCGCCGTAGATGTGCGGCAAGTGGCCCCACCGTTTTGCAAAGGCATCATTGGTTTCGAGTTTTTGCACGAACTCCTCCTTGAGCATCTCTTGCTTGCCCGCCTTTTTCATCGCCTCGTTGTAAATACGGAGCGGATAGTCGTCCCAGATATGCACACCCTTTCTCGTGAGGTAGCTCACGTTCGTGTTCCCCGAGAGAAACCAGTAGAGCTCGTGGAGGACACCCTTCCAAAACACTTTTTTTGTCGTCAAGAGCGGGATGCCGTCGGAGAGATCGAAACGTATCTGCCGCCCGAAAACGCTATAGGTCTTAACGCCCGTGCCGTGGTCGACCTGCCGTTCCCCCACTTCCAAAGTCTCCCGCATGAGGTCGAGGTATTGCTGTTCAGCGTGCTTTTTTCTTTTTTGCGCCATGGTGTTTCTTCTCCGCGACGAAGTGCCTCCAGTTATCGCTCGCGAAGCGCCCGGTATCTCCGTAGGTCTTCGAAGGCGGCGACGAGAGCATCGAGAAGGTAATTTGGGCGATCTTCATCCCGGGGCGAAGCACGATTGGGACATTGCTCTGGTTCGTTATCTCAAAGGTGACATGGAGAAAGTGCCCCGGGTTGATGATGCCTGCCGTGTTGTGGACCATGAGGCCGATTCTCGCGAGCGAAGATTTGCCGTTCAGTTGTACCAAAAAATAATTCGAACCGAAATACTCTTTCGAGGTTCCGAGGACAGAAATGCCGGGGTGGAGAATATAGGGCGCACCGTCCTTGATAGAAAATTCGCGCGTCTTCGCAAATATCTTTTTCACCGGGTCAATGCGTTCGGTCGCTCCCTCATCATTAACGATAAATTTGTTGCCGAGGCAAATATCATAACTAACCTGTTGGAGCTGATCGTCTTTAAAAGGCTTAAGGATGATGCGCTTTGCCTCTACCTCCCGCCTGATGTCTCGATCAGAGAGAAACATGGAGAGCCATTATACCTGCTGCTCCTCCCCGTGCGAAAAGCGCCCACCCTGATGCTGACCGCGGTAGCCGATGACGTCGCCCTCTATCTTATGAAAAACGATGTTGCAGATGCGGGCGCCGAGCTGGAGCCTCACCGGAAACGCGCTCAAGTTGGTGAGGCCGAAGGTGAGCTGTCCTTTATAGCCAGGGTCAGTCTTTGTCGCGAGAAAAAGGAGACCGGCCCGAAAGAGGCTACTTCGCGGATACACCATCGGCATGAGGTCAAGGGGCGTGTTGACGGTTTCAGCTGTCTGCACGAGGTAGTACTCGCCGGGGGCGATGACAAGATCATCTTGTACGTCGCCTTCTTTGAGCTTGCATACCTCTTCAGTTTTCACTCCTTTACGCTTCCCGAGGCCTGCTGCGCCATCAGCCTCGATATACGCTCCGCCTTCGACAATTTTGTGCGCACAACCGAGTCGCAAATCGATGCCCGTACCCTCGGGGTTCGAGAGATCGCGGCCGTCAAGGCCGGTGATCAACTCCTCTTCTTTGATCCTCCTCACCACCTCTTTGATACCGACGACCGACATGTCCTGCTAGTATACTCCCCATGCCAAAAGGCAATACCATTGACAAGGGAGGGAAGCCACATTACAGAACGTCGCGCATCAGCATCATCGCTGCGCTTGGGAGAGACAACCAAAATAACCGCGTGATCGGGAAAGATAACCAGCTTTTGTGGCATATCCCCGACGACTTGAAACGGTTTAAGCTCATCACCTTCGGACACCCCGTTATCATGGGCCGCAAGACCTTTGAGTCGCTCCCCGAAAACGTGCGCCCCCTCCCCGGTCGCACCAATATCGTCATCACCCACAACCCCGCGTGGTCGCACGCGGGAGTTATTGCCGCCCACTCGCTCGACGAGGCGCTCCGCAAGGCGCGCGTCCTTGATCGAAGAGAGATTTTCATCTGCGGCGGCACGCAAATCTATGAGCAGGCGTTCCATTTGGTCGATCGCCTCTACCTTACCTTGATTGATGACGAAAAAGAGGGTGACGCCCACTTCCCCCCCTACGAAAAAGAATTTACAAAAGTTATTTCTGACGAATCGCGCGAGTGGAACGGTATCAACTACCGCTGGGTTACGTTAGAACGGACTTGATTGCTATTAGCACGTCTTGATGTATCTCCTCAATTGGTCGGTTCGCATCAATGAAAACCGCGCGGTCGGACGCAAACAATTTTGCGTATTCACGGAACCCAACCCGCAATCGTTCGTGAAAAGGAAGCCCTTGGG
>MFLS01000006.1:11069-11330 GCA_001781625.1 Candidatus Kaiserbacteria bacterium RIFCSPHIGHO2_12_FULL_56_13 | reverse complement strand
GCAGAGCCGGGCACCTCGCCCTCCAGCATTTTTATCAAGGCGTTGATACCGACACCTCGGCCAAGCTCGGCCTCGAGTATCTCCGCCAGGTGCCGGATTTTGAGATCGATTTCGGCAAGGCAAAGTCGCGCCGCGCGAAGAGGGCGCGGCGCTCTGCTATGGAGCGCGAATACCTCCAAGCAGTCTCCTTTTATCTTGCGAAGCCCCCAAGGCACAAAGTGCTTGGGGTTGAGGTAAAGAGCGTGGTCGAGGTCGAGGGTC
>MFLS01000006.1:8739-11059 GCA_001781625.1 Candidatus Kaiserbacteria bacterium RIFCSPHIGHO2_12_FULL_56_13 | reverse complement strand
CTTGAAAGCGATCTCTGATCTCGTCGTCGAGTCGAGAGTTGAGCCGGGCGCGGTCGATATCGTCGATCATAAGTTCGTCGATTCGTTCAGCAAAGCCGGGGCAGGGAAGTCGCTTTTCATCCTACAAGCAATCTTTAATTACTACACCGTGCGCGAACTTTTCGGCCGGAGAGTAGCGCGCTTCATCGTGTATGAGTGCAAAAAATCGAAGAATGCAAAAGGCGGCTCACAACTCCGGCGGCATGTCATCGATTTTCGCGATGCGAAAGATGACTTCGTCGTCTTTCATCGCCTGATCCATGATGCGACCGCAGAGATATCCCGTGAGCGCGCGTACCTCCCTAACCCCTCTGATCTTTTCGAGGGCGATCACTCGTTCGACCTCTATCGTCTTGGCCTCATCGATGAGTATGAAGATGAGCGTTAAGGCGCGAGTACGGCGTCGATCGCGTCTTTGAGGTCGGCGTAGCTTTGCGCGCCGTCAATCGTAGCGACAGCGACATCGTCAACGATGAGGACCGAATACGGCGTGCCCACCGCGCCTATCTCAAGCGCATTCTTGCGATCGGCGTCGATGCGCGCATCGATGTCACTCGCGCTTTGGATACAAGCGGCGACAGTCTCGGAGATAGCGCCCACGGCTTGCGCGTATTCAGCGTAGGCGAGGGGATTCGTCGGCTGGTTCGCGAAAAGGAGATCAGCGAACGCCCAATAGGCAGTGTTGCCCGCCGTTTGCGCCACGCACTCGGCGGCCTTCGCATGTTTTTTTGCATTAGGGTGTAGTTCGGTCAAAGCAAAGTTCCTGAAGACCCACGCGACTTCACCCCCCGTTCCGTAGTCGTTCAGGAGCTGGTGCAAAGTAGCGTGAAAGGTCTTGCAATACGGGCAATCGAAGTCAGAGTATTCGACGATTTTCACGCGCGCCCTGGGGTTGCCGAGGATATGGTCGCTTGCATCGACTGCACGTACCGCGCTCGGGTTGCCCCCCGCCGGAGCGGTAAAGTCGCCGATCGAAAGATAAACGGCGGAGGCAACGATGATACCTGCGGTAACGATGGCTATCGGGACGACCAGAATATTTTTCATAATGAAAGAGTGTGGGTAAGGGCAGGGGCGTTTTTTGCGCGGTCCCACGTCGAGGTGTCGATTTTGAGTTCGTGCACTTTCTGCAAATCCTTGTATTTGAGAAGCTTGTGTTCGCGCGCGTAGTCGAAGAGCTCCTTGGTGAGCCGCACATCCTCGAGGCAGTAGTCGCGTACTTTCTCTACCTCGCCTGCCTGCCACCACTCGATCGCTTTGAGGCCGTCGCCTTTCTTGCCGCGCCCGAGAGTCGCCTGTGCCAAGGATTCAAGCCGGAGGCGTCGCCCGAGCGCCTTGTACACCTCGGCAAGGAGATCGAGCGAGGGGATCGTCGTGAGGTCGCCCGGGTAATAGCGGTTCAAAAGCGGGATATCGAAATGGTCGGAGTTATAGCCGATCAAGAGGTCAGTGCGTTCAAGGAGGGGCCAGAGCCGCGACAGCTCATCTTTCAGGTATGAAGAGTAGGCGTTGGTGCCCGAATCATAGGCGCCGACCAAGGCGATCTCGAGCTCATTGATATTTCGCATCGGTGCGGGATTCGCACGCGTCGTCTCGATGTCAAAGACGAGGTAACGCATCGCTCACCAGTTTACGCGTTCAAGATATAAGGCGCAACATCGGCGAGCGCCATGGGGCGCTCTTCGCTCGAGGCAAGCCGCTTCACGCGCAAGGTTTGCGAATGCTTCTCCTCTTCGCCGATCGCGGCGAAATAGGGGACCCCGCGCTTCACGGCGTCTTTGACCTGATCGCCGAGCGACTTTTCGGTGAGATTGATGAAAACCTTGAGGCCGCGCGTGCGCAACACCTCTCCCGTCTCGATGGCCGCCTCCTGACTGCCCGCGCCCACCGTACCGAGGTAGAGATCGGGCGCGGTGCGCGCCTTCGGCAAAAGGTCGCGGGCGGTGAGAAAGTCCATCAGGGTCACATCGCCAACGGCAAACCCAACCGCGGGTATCGGCGCTCCGCCTTCGCCTGAAAAGAGCCCTATTAAATTGTCGTAGCGCCCGCCGCCGAAGAGGGAGCGGGGATTCTGCGGGCTGGTGTCATAGATTTCGAACACGAGCCCCGTATAGTAGTCGAAGCCGCGCGTGAGCGAGGGGTCGAAGACGGCGTTCCCGACGCCGCGTTTTTTGAGGGCCGTAAGCGTGCTTGCCATCGCGTTTTCGTCGAGGCAGCGGAGCGGGTCGTTATTTGTGAGCGCCTGCTGTGCCTCTCGAAACTCGCTCGCCGGAATCTTCGC
>MFLS01000006.1:4432-8708 GCA_001781625.1 Candidatus Kaiserbacteria bacterium RIFCSPHIGHO2_12_FULL_56_13 | reverse complement strand
GCCGCTTCGCTCTTGAGGCCCGCTTCCCTACAGGCCTCATTGAGGAGCGCGCGCGAGTTGAGGCGTATCACGAAGTCCTTCTCGGTCGCGCCGAAGGCCTTGAGGAGCGCGGCGGCGAGCGTGAGTATCTCAAGGTCGGCCTCGCCTTCGGCGAGGCCAACGAGATCGATATCGGCTTGAAAGAACTCGCGCATCCTGCCTTTTTGCGGCCGTTCGTAACGAAAGCGGTTGCCGATAGAGAACCAGCGCAAGGGGAGCGAGAGGAGGCGCCGTTTCGCGGCGACCATGCGCGCCAAAGTCGGCGTCATTTCGGGCCGCAGGGTCACGCGCCGCCCCCCGCGATCTTCAAAGGTGTACGACTGCTCTCGGATAATCTCCTCGCTCCCCTTGCTCTCGTAGAGTTCGGCGCGCTCCAGCGGTGAGGCCGCGTACTCTTCATAGCCCCATGCGGCGAGCGTCGTACGGAGACGGTCAAAGACGGCCGAAAGCTGCGCCCAATCGGCGGGGTAGAAGTCACGCACGCCCTTATAGGGTTCGGTCGGCAATTCGCCCATTGATATGTAGTGTATCAGAGGCCGGCCGCGTCCGGGTTCGGCACATATTTGAGGATGATGTCGCGAAGCATGGCCGGGTGTGGGATGCCGCGTATCGTAAAGCGCTCGATCGCTCCCGCACTCTGCACATTGATCGTGCCGATGTCGAGGAGCGAATACATGAGACCTTTCGTCTCGACCGTGATGTCTTGCACGCGACTCAAGACCAAGCTCGAGACATCGCGATGAAAGAAGCTCTTTTGGTGGATATCGACGACGCGCATGTTCGTCAGGACCCAGAGGTTCAAAAAGTAGCGGGTAAAAGCGGCAAAGGCGCCGGTCCACACGCCGAGCCACCACACCGAGAGGAGCGTACGGGCAAGCGGGCTTGAAAAATCTATCGTGAGGAGAGGTACCGGTGCGAGCTCGATCGCGCGCGGCAGGGCAAGCGGCAGAGCGGCGAGGATCGCGTAGGGGAGGAGCTCAAGTACGAAGACGAACCAGTGCTTCCGGACCGACTTCACTGTATGTTCGCCCTTTTCAAGTTCGAATTCTTTCATGGCGCGATGAAGGTGGGCACGGGGCTCCCCGTGAGCGCGTACGACATGATGGCGACTGACACAACGAGATGTACAAAAATGGCGGGGAAGGTGATCAGGGAGGAGTGGCTATAGCGGAGCCAGTGGTACGAGATGACGAGCGTGTAGATGAGCCACACGGCAAAGACCGCGATGAGCACGGCCGTGAGGAGGCCGCCTGCGGGGAGGGTAAGGCCAAGGTCAGCGAGCGCGTCGAGCGGGTTTCGAACGGCCGTAAGAGGCATGTGCTATGAGGATAGCACGATGACGCGAGGCCGCTCATACTGATCGTACAGTATCTTTACGTGGTATCCATGCGCTTTAAAAAGTCTCTGTGCCTCATCGATGTTCTCGATATCGCATTCGATCCATGCTTGGCCGCCGGGCTTCAAATACTGTGGGAGCTTCGCTGCGATATGGCGAATCACCGCGAGGCCATCCTCTCCGGCGCGAAGAGCGAGTGCGGGTTCGTAATCAGCGACGCTTTTCGGGAGCTCGCGCCCCTCCGGCACATAGGGAGGGTTCGCGGCGATGACATCGAACTGCATATCACCGAACGGCTCGAACAAATTGCCGATACGAATCTCGGCTCGCGACCCATCAAGCCCATTTTCACGGATATTCTTTCGAATCGTCGCTTCATGTCGCTGGTCAATCTCCCCAAAGTACACCTTTACATTCGATACATACTTTAATATTGCGCAGCCAATCGCCCCCGACCCGGCGCACACATCGAGAACATTGCACTTCTGACTCTCCGCTGCATACCTATATATAGGTGTGTTTGTATCGTGGAGTAATTGTTCGGTCCACCACTCCGTCTCGGGTCGGGGAATGAGTGGCTTTGAATCAAGCCAAATCTTAAGGCCCAAAAACGGCACCCAACCTAGTTTGTACGCCTCTGGTTCATCGGTCATTGTGCTACCATTCTACTCATGAGAATCCACTTCTGGCACGCGACGCTGTCGCTGTTTTATGCGGCACTTGTCCTCATCGGCATCGCGTGGCTTGCCGCCACCAGCCGGCTTGCCTCTTTTATCCCGCTCTCTGATTTTGTGCTGATGACGCTCGCCACCTTTCGTCTCGTCCACCTTTTTACCTACGACAGCATCACCGCGTTCATTCGCGAGTGGTTCGTGGGCTACGACAACCACACCTTCAAGGGTTCCTTAGGTCACCTCATCAACTGCCCGTGGTGCACGGGGCTCTGGTTCTCGTTTATTGTCGTCTTCTTTTATTTCGCCACTCCCTTCGCGTGGTACATCATCCTCATCCTCGCTCTTGCCGCGCTCGGCTCATCGCTTCAGCTCATCGCAAACTGGGTCGGCTGGAGCGCCGAGGCGAAAAAGAAGGAGGCGCAGGGCATTGCACTCCCACGTTAAGTGTGCTCTAATACGAGGCAGGAACGCTAGAACACTCTTTTGGGTTGGGTGGGGACTCAACCTCGAGTTTAGGAGAGTCCCATGGTGCAAAAGAAAAGTTTTGAAGAAAAGGTGGGTGAGAAGCATGCCGCTCGCCTCATCGAGTTGTTTCTGCAAAATGACCAGTTCAGCAAGCCGACGCTTGGCGAAATCATCGCGCTCATGCCGGAGGCGAAGTTCACTATCGGGCGACTCGCCGGGATACGGCGCGATCATGAGCGAGATATCAAGCGGCTCAAAACCGCATATCTTGTCCAGTTTCGTGCGGTGCCTCCGGTAGGCCAAAGCAATTTCTCCGCAGAAGCGACACTGTCGCTCGAAGGGGAGGAGGCGATCGTCCGGCAGGCGCTTGCTGAATGGAAGCCGAACTTTGGCTTCAAACGTTTTGCCTATGCCGCGATGCGCGTTAATCAGGCGCGCATCAGGGCAGGGGTGAAACGGATGGTCGATGCCAAGGATGTCGAGGCCAAGTTCGGCACATGAACATGCGGATTGAAGACTTGCGGCGGCGATGTATCGCCGCCGCTTTTATTTTGCTCACGACTATGTTTCACTTGTTGCAGATGCAACCGGACACAAGAGGGGGGAATCGATGATGGACCGTAGCGAGTTCAATCGCCTGGGGAATCAGCACCTCTCGGGAGTAGAGAGGGGCCCGTTCGCCAAAAAGAAGATACATGAGAGGTTTCTCAATCTCGTGTGGGGCAAAAACGGGCGAAGTCAGATAGCAAAGATACTTTCTGACGAGTTCAGACTGCGGATAACTCCAAGTATGGTATCGGGCACCCGTGAACGCCTCAAATGTTACTTTAAAAACGCAGGGGTCGAATGGCCCTTCTCCAAAGTCAATGGGGAGGGAGAGTCCCATGGTCGCTCGCGGCAGAATCTGGCGGCTGTCCTGACTGTCGGCTCCAAACTGCCGCAACGGGTAAAACCGGATGAAGAAGAGATAAAGCCGCAGACTGGAGACGGTGGCGAGTTCGTGACTCTCCTTACGATTAACGATCGCATGTGCCGGTGGCCTATCGGCGACCCGGCAGAGAGTGGCTTTCATTTTTGCGGGAAAAAGCGGGAGAAGGATTCGTCCTACTGCGAAGGGCATACGAGGAAGGCATATAAACAACGGGAGCCAAGATTGCGAGCAAAGAGGGTCGGGGCGGTTGTCATGACCACCAATTTTCGGTGAATGGGTGCGGGGATGCGAGCGGCCCTCCGTAGGAGGGCCGCTTTTTTCATACGAAAGCAAAAGCCCTCGCGACATCGCGAGGGCTTTTTGCGTTGCGGGTTTAGTACCCGCCGCGGCCGTAGCCGCCTCCACCGTAGCCACCGCCTCCGAAGCCGTTGTCACGGCGCGGAGGGCGCTCGCCCTGCGGGCGAGCGAAGGAGACCGAGAGCATGCGCCCGTCAAGCTCCTTGCCATTCAACCGGTCGATCGCCGCCTGGGCCTCTTCAATCGAGCCCATTTCGACGAAGCCGAAGCCGCGCGAGCGGCCCGTCATCCGGTCGGTAATAATGCTCGCCGAGACGACATTGCCGGCCTCGCTAAAGGCCTTCTTGAGGTCGTCGTCGGTCGAGCGATAGGGAATCCCGCCCACGTAGAGCTTGTTCCCCGGCGTACCTGCTGACTGATCCATTGTGAGTGAACTTAACCGATTAAGCTCGCCGATACCGAACGCTTAGCTGACTCTTTGTGGAGGGCGAAGCCGGAAATACTTGCGAGTGCCTGCAGTATGCCAGAAGGCGG
>MFLS01000006.1:237-4338 GCA_001781625.1 Candidatus Kaiserbacteria bacterium RIFCSPHIGHO2_12_FULL_56_13 | reverse complement strand
GGGCGTTATGGCCTGTATCCTCATAGCGGGGAGCGTGCCGTTTGTCGCGGGGGCCGAAGTCGAGCCCTCTCGCAAGATAGTTGTGTTCAAAGAGGGAGTCTCTTTGGGAGAGCGCGATAGCGCTCTTGGCGATCTGTCGCACAATCGTATCAAACGCCTCGAACGAGCGCTCACGGCCGATGTCGTTGTCGGCGCGTCAAATCATGAGCTTGCGCGTCTTTCCGCACATCCTGCCGTTCTCCGCATTGATGAAGATGTCGTCGTGTATGCCTTGGAGCGCGCCCCACGCCCTCTCATCTCGGGCGAACGCTTTGGCTCTGCGCGGCGTGGAGGTGGGGGGACACAGGTGGCCTTGCCCCAGCAGTTGCCGTGGGGCATTGACCGCATTGACGCCGAGCTCGTCTGGCCCGGTGGCAACAGTGCAAACCCCATCAAGGTCGGCATTATTGATACCGGCATCTCGCTTTCGCACCCCGACCTCTCGAGCAATATTAAGGGCAATATCAATACCATCAACAGTAAGAAGAAAGGCAATGACGACAATGGGCACGGCTCCCACGTGGCGGGTATTGTCGCGGCGCTCAACAATACCCAAGGGGTGGTGGGGGGCGCGCCCTTGGCCGACCTGTATGCCATTAAGGTGCTTGGCGCGAACGGCTCGGGCTATCTCTCCGACATCATTGAGGGTCTTGACTGGGCTATTGCTAGAGACCTCGACGTTGTCAATATGAGCTTGGGTACCTCTGCCGATGTGCAATCTTTCCATGATGCGATTGCACTCGTCTACCATGCCGGCATCACGATCATTTGTGCCGCCGGTAACAATGGCGGAACGGTCATCTACCCCGCCGCGTATCCCGAAGTGATCGCGGTCTCGGCGACTGATTCGTCTGACACACTCGCCTCTTGGTCAAGTCGTGGGCCTGAAGTTGATCTTGCCGCCCCCGGCGTTTCTATCTACTCAACCTACAAGGGTACCGGCTATGAAACCCTTTCAGGCACTTCAATGGCCTCTCCCCATGTCACTGCCGCCGCCGCACTCCTCCTCAACCGCCCTGTCCGTGTCTCTGAAGACACCGATGGCGATGGCGCCTGGGACCCGAGCGAAGTGGCCGCCCATCTTCAATCTACCGCCACTGATCTTGGTGCTCTCGGTACCGACATTTTTTACGGTGCAGGTCTCGTAAACGCGTTTGCCGCGCTAGAATAGTACAAAGTCAAGAGTTGACAGTGGGTTGGGTAGCGATACCCTTACGGCATGGCGTTATCACAGTGGCGCCAAGCGGCGATTGTTTTGTGCATCGTTGGCGCACTACTCGCCGTCTTGTTGGGGGGGAATCAGCGATACGTACAAGCGAAAGAAGAAACACTAGCAGGGCAAATCCTTTGCTATATTAACAGCGTATCCGGTCCGCCAATTCCGCGTTTTCATGTTGACGAGTGCCCGGTACTCCCACCCCCCCCTCCACCTCCACCCCCTCCAGCGGTCGAAAATACGCTCCTCCTTTGTTCTGACGCGATAGACAACGATGGCGACTCTCTTATTGACCTTGCCGACCCAAATTGTGCGAGCTTCAACCCAAAGCTCGTGGTGGTGAAAAAGGTCGTTAACGACAATGGGGGGGCGGCTGTCGTGGGAGATTTTGCGCTCTATATTTTCAAAGGGGCGACCACGACGGTCGCTTCAGGCGCCACAACGACCGTTGCGGCGGGCACATGGAGAGTCGGTGAGGTTGCCTCGCCCCTCTACACCATGAGCGTGGGAGGCGACTGTGGCCCAAGCGGCGAGGTAACCCTCGCCGCTGGGGAGACAAAGACCTGCATCGTTCCTAATGACGACATTGCCCCCTCCCCCGCTCCCGCTTGTTCTGACGGCACCGATAACGACAATGACGGCTTGATTGACGCTGACGACCCCGGCTGTGGAGATGCGGGAGATACCGATGAAACCGATCCGCCGGTAGGCGGTGGCGGTGACAGTTCTGTCCCGCTTGGGGGCGGCGGGGGCGCTGGCGGGGGGAGAGCTGTCCTAGGGGCGGCGACCACGACTGCCCTTATAACCCCACCCGTTACTGCCTGTGGGGAGTACCTCACGGCTTTTATACGCTTTGGCGTGACAAACGACAGCGAACAAGTGCGTCGCCTCCAGAGGGTCTTGCGCGACTTTGAAGGGATACCGCTTGAGGAGAGTGGGGTCTATGACGCGCCGACCTTGGCGGCGGTGAATGCCTTTCAACTTAAATACGCAGGCGACATCCTTGCGCCGTGGGGCGCATCCGTACCGACCGGGTATGTGTATCTCACGACTCGAAAGAAGATAAACGAGATTTACTGCAATAACACGCAACAATTTTCTCTTACCGCAGAAGAGGCGAGGGTGATTGAGGAGACCCGCGAGAGAGCCGAGGCGGCTGTCGCGCTCCCTCAAACCGTGTCTGCCCCAGTACGTATACCGGCCGAGAGCGTTCCCGTGCCGCCAGCGTTTGAAGAAGTCGGCGCGGCGCGGGGCGAAGAGACGGGGCAGACCGCGGCAGTCGGCGAAGCCGCGCGTGAAGTTCGAAGCAGGACTTTTTGGGAACGCGTCCTTGACTTTTTAAGGGGGAGATGAGGGCTTCAACACATATAGCTTATAGGTCAATCGGTTGACATTGAGAGTGCGTTCGTTACCATTGCCCGTCAGATTGCCCCCACTACGGGGCATTTCTCTTATGTACGTATGTACGCCACGGGAGTTTCAAAGTGGGCCCGAAGCTGCAGCTTTACGCTGGTTTCCCCTAAGGTTTCGGTCCCACTTTGGAGCTCCAGTGCCTTTGGTGCCCTTTAAGGATACGATTGGCGTGATTGTACTACGCCCTGGCCCCTTCGTCAAAGTTATCCACTCCTTGCTAGAGGCCCCCCGAGACTATTGACTTCGCCACAGGGGAGGTTGATAATACCTTCCACGTTGCGCTAACGCGCAATGAGGGGAAACCAGCGATCTACGCATGGTCGCTTTTTCTTTAATCTCACTTACATTCATTGATTCGTTGTTATAAGCGTGACGCGCTCTTGCGCGTACACGCTTTTTTGTTGTTTCAAAAGAAAAAAGTGGAGCTCACGACTCGCGTCGGGAGAGGGGAAAGTGACGCGTGTCGTGAACTGCACATCTGGGGGCCCGTACGGGCTTTCAGGTAACAAGGTTCACGAGCGGTCGATGCAATGACATCGTGCCATCCCTAGGGAGGCGTGATGTCGGATTACTAAACTAAGTTACTAACGAAAAAAGATATGACAAAGAATATTGCAAAAGCGGTTGCAGTTGCGACGACGGCGGCCATGGCGCTCTCTTCGCTCGCGCTCCCGCTCTCGGCTTCAGCGGCCGTGAACTCAAGCTCGATCACGATCACGACCACAAATCGCGGCACAATCGACAACTACACTTCTGCCAAATCCTACACCGGTGACAACTGGGCAGGAGGTAGCGAAGGCGGACGCGGCGGCGACGGTGGCGACGTTACCACCAACGGCGACAACAACAACGGAGGCGCAACCTCCGGAGACGGCGGCGACGGCGGCGACGCTGGCGCAGGCGGCCTCGTAAGCACGGGTAACGCAGACGCGACGGCTGACACAGAGAACGCTCTCAACGTCACTGATGTTGACGTTGACCTCATTTCGGCGGCGGTTGCAGGATTCAACAGCTCGTCTGTTGATGTCGACACCGACAACGACGAAGACTGTGAATGCAACAACATCGACAATCGCACCAAGGCTCGCGCTTACACTGGCGACAACGATGCGGTAGGCAGCGAAGGCGGCAATGCTGACGACGCTGGCGAAGTTGACGGCGGCTCGGGCGACTTCAACAATGGAGGCGCCACAACTGGCGACGGCGGCGACGGCGGCGAAGGCGACATCGGCGGCACAGTTGTCACGGGTAGCGCTACTTCTCTCGCTAGCACCATTAACGTGCTGAACGCAGCCTTGATTCGCGTTCGCATCTAATCTCTTCTAGCTGAAGCTGCAGCTGAAAGAGAAAAGAGAAGGGCGGGAACCTCGAGCAATCGAAGTTCCCCCCTCTCATGAGGTCTTTTCGCCAGACGGCGAAGAGACTTCAGAGAG
>MFLS01000006.1:0-102 GCA_001781625.1 Candidatus Kaiserbacteria bacterium RIFCSPHIGHO2_12_FULL_56_13 | reverse complement strand
GTTCCGACACGCGCTTTAGCGGCGGAAGAAGACGCGCGGCGTGGCGGGGGTAATGCGCTTGCCCGCGCAACGGTAGGCATCGAACACTCAAACACAGCGAGC
>MFLS01000005.1 GCA_001781625.1 Candidatus Kaiserbacteria bacterium RIFCSPHIGHO2_12_FULL_56_13 | reverse complement strand
TGTGCGCCCACCTGCTGACCCGAGGTCGAGCCTGCAATGTCCGAAAGGACCGCAACCGTCTTCGAGCCCCCTGCGGGGAGCGTGAAGATGCCAGCCGCATCGTTGAAGTTGAAGGCCGAATTGCTGACTCCTGCCGAGTCGGTCAAGCGCTTTGCACCTTCATAGAGGTACACATTCGAGAGGGTTGAGTCGTTTGAGACTCCGATACGCATGAACGAGAGCGAGGTCACCTTGATTTCAGCGCCCGTCGGGTTCTGAAAAGTGAACTTCGCCAAGGTACCGATGGCTTGCGCTTGCACAAGCGCGACGCCGCTCGGAGAGTCCGAGGCGAGCATGACCTTAAGGCCATTGCCCGTAATCGGAGCTCCCGGAGCACTCGGGGTACCCGGAGCACCGGTAGTACCACCGGCAAGATTCCAGCTCGAACGCGAGATGGGGCCGAAGTAACCGGCCGCCGGAGAGACGCCGCTTGCCTTTTGCCATGCGACAACGGCCGTTTGCGTCTGGCTACCAAAGTAACCAGGCGCTGCTACGCCGCTTGAGATCGCCGGGATACCGTACCCTGCCGCGATAAGCGCATTTTGAAGGCAGGTGACATCTGCACCTGACGCGCCGAGTGTAAGATCGCGCGTGAAGGAGCATGCAGAGGTGCCGCCGCCCGAAGGCGCTGTGGGCGTGCCGCCCGTGAGTGACGCTTGGACGTTTGCGATCGTCGCGGCGTCAGCGCCGAAGGATTGCAGAAGCGAGACAATCGCGTCGATCTGCGCGGTCGTAAGTGCCGCCGCGTGCGCTACAGGCGCCGCCGCGAGCATCGAGACCGCCATCGTAAGACCAGTCGCTACTGCTGCAACTTTCGTCGTTGCACTCTTAGTTATAGACATACTGATAGTAATTTTTGTGAGATTCACTGCTCCTCCGTTGATTGGTAATAAGTGGGGGGAGCGGCAAACCGTTTAGATGCTTAGTAATGGATCCATTGCTGGATCTTGTATGCACATTTCACACTACCCCACAGGGCGCGGTATCGATCCTAGCGACCCATGGGCTAGCTGGTAAAAGTTGAAAAAGTACGAGCCCCCGCGCCGACCTCCTCGGCCTTGCGTGGGATGCCGAAGAGTATACCTGAATCGAGGCTTCTTCGGGTCCTGTCAGTGTGGATAACGACAAAGAGGCCGACCCGCCTTTTGGCGGGCGGCCTTTATCGGACACTTACACCCCAGGTCGCTACCACAGGGAGAGATCCTACCATAGGGCATAACGAGAAACAAGGCACTAACTGCTAGGAGCAAGAGAATACGCTGTCCAGCGCCGACTCCCCCGTCTCACTACGGAACCTTCAGTGACGAGCTTTTGAAGCTCGCGCTGGATGGTTTTTTCACTCACTTCTCGGATAATTGTCGATATGTCCTTTATGTACACTTCTCCTTTGTCCTTTATGACCGATAGGATTATTTCCCTTCGCTCATGTGTCTGTGAGGTATCCGACGTCTGTCCTTGAGACTTGGTTGGCTCACGTCCTGTAACTACTCGCACTCTCCGACTCCTTGCTGTTTCTTGTCTGCGAGCCCCACGCGCAAGGTCGGCAAGGGTAGGGGAGTCGTCGAGAAAGAGCCGCGGTTCTTCATATGCCGCTATTTCACTTAAGAGAGCGTGGGCTTCGTTCGTGATCAAAGTTGCATTCATGGGGGAAAGGAGGTTGCTCGAACGTGCGATCGCTAGGACGCTTGAGAGCGCGAGGAGCTCGCGCGAAAAGGCCTCTTTCGCGCTCACGGGGGGCAGTATGGCTGCATCTATAAGGCCAACGGCTATGGTGTCAAGCCGGTTGCGGAGTGAGACCGAGGGGGCAAAAGCCGGCGTGATGAGGTGAATAGCTTTTGCTAATCTTTCTGCCTTCTTATAGATAAATACTCTGCGTATGTCCTTTTCAAATATGTTTGAAAATATGCTTTTCTCTAGGACAAAATCACCTTTATGAGCTGCGCTGCTCTTGGTATCTATAAGTCGTGTCTCTGCTATCTGTCCTTTATCAGACATTGGTTTGTAAAGGACATTATAGACCCATCCTCGCGTCACGCAAGCGCTTCTTCGCAAACATAAACAGCAAATGAGCCATGAAGAGTTATCCACAGTGCTACAATGGTCGCACCCATGAGGCGCCGAAGTGCCAGCCGAAATCGTGAACGGAATATTGAGTCCTATGACGCCCTCATCCGTTGGTCGTCAGCGATCGTTCTTGTTGCCTGCGGCCTTATCTTAGGCCTCGCGGCCTTTGGCGATGCCGGCCCTTTGGGGGACACCCTCTTCGCTCTTGCCTATGCAACCGTTGGCCTCGGGGCTTTTCTCCTGCCCTTAGCCCTCATCGCCGTCGGTGTCTACGCTGGGTTCGGCCGGTCAGTCATGGCGCCACTCACGACTTCTGGGCTCGTGCTCATACTCGCTTCGATTCTTGCTTTTGCAGGTCTCTTCCCCGAGGCAGGGTTCGGCGGCCTCGTTGGAGAATGGGCAGGCAGTGCGCTCGCAGGCTTCTTCGGCTTCTGGGGGGCGCTCATTCTCCTCATCGCCCTCATCTCTATCGGGCTTGCTCTCGTGAGCGACCTTGAAGCTCTTTGGACGCTTTTCGTACGTATGTGGCAAAAGGCCTCTTCGCGCGCACGCGACTTGCAAGACTCATTCGTGATTACCGGTACCTCGGGAGACGAACTCGAGCAGGAAGAGCCGTCAGTGGACGAGGAGCCGATAGAAGTGATTGATGGACCCCATCGTGAGCCGGTTGTAACCGTGTTCAATGAAGTTGCGCCGACGAAAACGGGCGCGGGCATCCGCAATTTTGACGCCGAATATCATGCTCCCCCGCTCTCGCTCTTGAGCGACGACCGCGGCAAGCCGGGCGTCGGCGATATTAAGGCGAATGCGAACATCATTCGGCGCACATTCCAAAACTTCGGTATAAATGTCGAGATGGACGAGGTCTCGGTCGGCCCGACTGTCACGCGCTATGCGATCAAACCCGCCGAAGGCGTGCGGCTTTCAAAAATCGTCTCTCTGCAAAACAACCTTGAGCTCGCGCTCGCGGCTCACCCGGTCAGGATCGAAGCTCCCATCCCCGGCAAATCGCTCGTGGGGATCGAGGTGCCAAACACGACGAAAGCGACCGTAGGCCTTGGCGGCCTTCTCACGGCTCCTGAATGGAGCGCTTCGAAAAAACCTCTTCTCGGGGCTTTGGGCCGTGATATCTCGGGCACGCCGCATTATCTCAACATCGTGAAAATGCCGCATGCTCTGGTTGCGGGCGCAACCGGCTCCGGTAAATCAGTCGCCATTCACACCATCATCACCTCCCTTCTCTACCGGAACAGCCCCAACCAGCTCCGCTTCATCATGGTCGATCCGAAGCGCGTTGAGCTCACGACCTACAATGGCATCCCGCATCTCTTGACGCCCGTCATCACCGACCCAAAGAAATGCATCCTCGCACTTAAGTGGGCGGCAAAGGAGATGGAGCGGCGCTACAATATCCTCGAAGCCGAGGGCGCGCGCGATGTCGAGGGGTATCATGCGTCGGTCGTCGAACCTGCTAAAAAACGACGGGACGAAGATATGCCGGAGATGCTCCCCTACATCGTTATCGTCCTCGATGAACTTGCCGATATCATGTCGAGTTACCCGCGCGAACTCGAAGCCTCGATCGTGCGACTCGCCCAGATGAGCCGAGCCGTCGGCATCCACCTCCTCCTCTCGACCCAGCGCCCTTCGGTCAATGTCATCACCGGCCTCATTAAGGCCAATGTGCCGACACGGCTCGCGCTCCAGGTCGCTTCGCAAATAGACTCGCGTACCATCCTTGACCAGGGGGGCGCCGAGCACTTGCTCGGCGCCGGTGACATGCTCTACCTCTCAAGCGATATGCAAAAACCGGTCAGAATCCAGACCGCCTACATCGCCGAGCAAGAGGTGAAGAAGGTCGTCCGTTATATCAAAGAGCATAACGCGGGTGACTTGACCTCGATCGATATGGGAGGAAATGGCGGCTCGATGAGCGGCGCGGGCGATGTCATAGCCCTTACGGGCGGCTTCGATGACGAAGAGATCGATGATGACCTCTATCAGGCGGCGAAACAGGCGGTCGAAGAGGCGGGCCGAGCATCGACCTCTTATCTCCAACGTAAGCTCCGCATCGGCTACTCGCGCGCGGCCCGCCTCATGGATGTTCTCGAATCAAAGGGGGTCATCGGGCCTGCTGATGGGGCAAAGCCGCGCGAAGTGCTGACGCGCGCAAACGCCGAAGCTCTTGATGCCCCCGGGGAGCCCCTGTAACGATGGCGGGCAGGATCATCACGGTCGTCGTGTTTGTCGCACTCGTCGTCTACGGGCTTATCGAGGCGTTTCCCTTGATCCTCGGTCCCTCGCTTACCATTGACTCACCAAAAAGCGGCGAAACCATCAGCGGCGGCGTTGTCACTATGAGCGGTCATGTGACGCGCACGACGGCTCTTACCCTCAATGGCGACCCTCTCTTGCCCGACGACGAAGGATCCTTCAGCGAAGTGCTGGCCTACGCGCCAGGAACCTCTATACTGACCTTTATGGCCTCCGATCGCTTCGGCCGCACTATCACGATGACCCGGACCATATATCTCTCGGAGTAACATTTTCATATGCCTGCACGAAAACCTGCAAAAGTAAAAGAAGAGGAGACGCCGAAGAGCGAGAAGCAGAGGGCGATTGAGATTGCACTTAAGAATATCAAGACGAAGTTCGGCGACGAGGCCATCATGACTTTTGGCGCCGGGAAGCCAGAGAAGATCCCCGCCATCTCGACTGGTTCGATCGGGCTTGATGCAGCGCTTGGGATCGGGGGTTTGCCCCGTGGCCGCATTGTCGAGATATTCGGCCCCGAGTCTTCAGGTAAAACGACCCTTGCGCTCCATGCCATTGCCGAAGCGCAAAAGAGCGGTGGCATTTGCGCCTTTGTTGATGCTGAGCATGCCCTCGATCCTGAATACGCTCGCAAGATCGGGGTAAAGCTCCCCGAACTCCTCATCTCACAGCCCGACACAGGCGAACAGGCACTCGACATCGTTGAATCCCTCGTGCGAAGCAACAATGTCGATGTCATCGTCATCGATTCAGTCGCCGCCTTGACTCCCAAAGACGAAATCGAAGGCGACATGGGCGCGATACATGTGGGCAAGCAGGCGCGCCTCATGAGCCAAGCGCTACGTAAGTTGACCGCAATCACCGCGCGTAGCAAGACGATCGTCATTTTCATCAATCAGATCCGCATGCAAATCGGCGTCATGTTCGGAAATCCCGAAACGACGTCGGGCGGCAAAGCCTTGAAGTTTTATACAAGCGTGCGCCTCGATATCCGTCGCATCGCCCAGATTAAGAAGGGTGATGAGGTGGTGGGCGGCCGTGTCCGAGTAAAGGTGGTGAAGAACAAGGTTGCCGCGCCTTTTAAGACAACCGAGTTCGACCTCCTCTATAACGAGGGCATCAGTCGCGAGGGCGAGCTGATCGCTCTTGGCGAAAAATACGGCCTTATTGAAAAAGCGGGCGCCACGTATAAGTTCAAGGGCGAAAAACTTGCCGTGGGCTATGACGCGACACGCACCTTCCTCCGTGAAAACAAAAGCGTAGCCAACGATCTCCTCAAGCAGATACGCGAGAAGCTGACCTAGCGCATCCTGGCTACCACTCACACGGTTATCAGTAGGTAATCGCATGAAAATCGGGTTCATAGGCCAAGGATGGGTCGGCAAGCACTATGCAAACGACTTCGAGCGGCGCGGCTACCGTGTCGTGCGCTATGGGCTTGAGAAGCGGTATGCAAAGAATCGTGAGGTCATCAAGAATTGCGATATCGTCTTCATCGCCGTTCCCACACCGACGACGCCGAAAGGATTCGATGACTCCGCCGTCCGCGCCGTATTGCCTCTCGTCGGCAACGGAAAGATCGCCGTCATCAAGTCAACCCTGCTCCCGGGGACAACCGAGCGCCTGCAGAAGGCGTTCCCTCACTGCTTCGTGCTTCATAGCCCCGAGTTCCTCGCAGAAGCGACAGCCGCCTTTGACGCCGCACATCCGAATCGCAACCTCATCGGCATCCCGAAGATGAGCGCCCGCTACCGCGCGAAAGCAAGGAGAGTGCTCGCCGTACTGCCAAATGCTCCTTACCAAAAAGTGATGCACGCACGAGACGCGGAGTTCGTTAAGTATGCCGGCAACTGCTTCCTCTTCACGAAGGTCGTGTTCATGAACCTTCTCTATGACCTGATTGTCGCGCGGGGCGCGGATTGGAGGAGCGTCCGAGACGCTTTCATCAATGATCCGCGCATCGGAGCGAGTCACACTAATCCTCTCCATAAAACCGGCCGAGGCGCAGGCGGCCACTGCTTCATAAAGGATTTCGAAGCTTTTCATCGTCTCTATAAAGGACTCGGGAGAGATCGTCTCGGTGTGACGGTCCTTGAGGCGCTTAAAGAGAAGAATCTCGCGCTCCTTATCGCGTCTGGTAAAGACCTTGAGCTTTTGCGCAGCGTCTATGGGCCAAGCATTACGCGCGGGCGGGGACGAGAGAAGAAGCGATGAGGCGGGCGGTTTGGTAGGCGAGGTAAATGATGGAACCGAGAACCACGAGACAGAGGATCTGGACGATAAGATCAGTCTGAAGAAAGGCGTAGAAAAGGTACTGCGCACGCCCGACGAGATCCTGCGGACCATTCTCAAAGACTGCTGCGACCCACACTTCCCTGCCGATACCCCAGAGAGAAAGCAGGAACAAGAAGCACGAAGCAGTGACTCCGCTAAAAACCGCGTAGAGAATGCGGATACGATACACGCGGCGCATGACATTGTTCTCGATGGTGGTCATAGTTTGTTTTGTTCGTCGTACACCTCTTTAAACTGTTTCTTCGCTCGATGTACGCGGGTTTTGACGGCAGGTATAGAAAGATTCTCGGACTTGGCGATCTCCTCTTGAGTCTTCCCTTCGATGAATTGCAACCGCAAAATCTTTGCGGCGGTTTCAGGCAGCTTTGCGAGCGCCGCCAAGACTTCGTTACGGATCGAAAGATCTTCAAGAAACTCTGCCCGCGCATCAGGCAACGCCTCGTAGTGTTCAGGGAGGAGTTCGGCGCGCTGCCCGCGCTCCTCCTTCTTCGCACGGTATTTCGTATAAGCAACGCGATTGAGGATCGTGTATGCCCACGAAGAGAATGATGCCCCCTCCTGCGGCGAGTAGCGGTCGGCATAGAGGTACATTTTGGTAAAAGCGTCTTGCACGACCTCTTCAGCGTCCTCTGGCGAATAGAGTATCGATTTTGCTCGCCGCAGGAGGGGGGCCTCGTAGCGACGCACAATGAGGGCAAAAAGTTCGGGCTCGCGTTGACTGCGCGCGAGCACTTCGGCATCACTCAAAGCTCCGGCATCTTCGGCATCCGCAAGTGGACTTGATAAAGCCATGATGTCTGCTAGCATACACGAATCCGCGTTTTGCGGCATTTTTTATAACCATCTATGGCGATATTGAGTTACAACGAGATTCTCCCAAAAACCGTCATTGACTATAACGGCGAGCCCTACGAAGTGCTCTCCTCGCATATCTTCCGCATGCAGATGCGGAAGCCGGTCAACCAGACCAAGCTCCGCAATATGATTACGGGGCGTGTGACTGAAATTTCTTTCCACCAGAATGAGACCGTGCAAGAAGCTGACGTTGATACGATGGATGCACTCTATCTATATACCAATAAGGGCGCGAGCTGGTTCGCTGAAGTAGACAATGCAAAGAACCGATTCTCCTTTCCCGAGGACGCCGTTCACGACAAGGTCCAGTGGCTCATTCAAAATGCACCCGTTGAAGTCGCCACCTATCAGGAGAAGCCCGTCACAGTGAAGATTCCCGTTAAAGCAGATTTGAAAGTGACCGAAGCACCTCCGGGTATCAAGGGCGACACTGCCCAAGGCGGCAACAAAGTAGTCGTCCTCGAGAGCGGCGCATAGGTGAACGCCCCCCTCTTCATCAACGCGGGCGACGTCATCCGTATCAACACCGACACCGGCGAGTACGTCGAGCGGGTCTCGAAAGCATAAGTTGCACAATATCCTTTTTGCGACCTTGGTATGCAGGAGCTAGTAAATGCTGGATGGAAAACGATAAAAGCTAGACAATTTCGAAGGTCGTTTTTTTGTAATGCTCGCCGATGATATCGGGGACGCTTGAGTTCATCGCGCATGAGCGGCATTCTGTCGCTCGCGCGGAAATAAAAATCTATGGCGTGATGAACGAGAGTACTACTGATTGCACTATTTGCGCCCCTGCGGTCGCCGTAATCTTATAATAGTACGTGGTTTTTCTTAGAAGACCCCTTGCGATGACACTTTGGGAAGTGAGAAGGTTCGAAGCATTTACGGTATTTGTGAGCGCGGAAGGAGAGGTGCCGTATGCCACCGTGCCTGTCGCTGGTACCGTACCGGTATTCCACTCGAAAATCGCTCTTGCCACGCCAAAGGTCGCTTGCGGCGTCACTGAAATACCACTAATGGTAAGCGAGCTTGAAGTAACAGTCACCGTTGCGGTACAGGTGATGCTTCCCCCAGCGCCAGTTGCAGTGAGGGTATACGTGGTTGTCGAAGAAGGCGAAACTGTAGTCGAACCGGACGCGGCGACCGAGCCGATTCCCTGATCAACCGAGACAGAAGTAGCGTTTGCGGTGGTCCATGAAAGAGTTGAAGAGTTGCCGGTTGTGATAGAAGAAGGAGAAGCCGAGAGCGTACAGGTTGGAGCAGGATTTGAAGTTACCGTAACCGTTTTTGAACACTGCACAGTTCCGCCGGCGCCAGTTGCCGTCAAAGTATAGGTCGTGGTGCCACCGGGAGAAACGCTCTGTGAACCGCTTGTGGCAACAGAACCGATTCCTTGATCAATGGAAACGGACGTTGCGTTCGTTGAAGTCCAAGAGAGAGTCGAGAAATCGCCAGTCGTTATTGAAGAAGGATTTGCGGACAAAGTGCAGGTGGGCGCGGGAGGAGGCGGAGGTGTTGTGGTAACAGTGACGGTC
>MFLS01000004.1 GCA_001781625.1 Candidatus Kaiserbacteria bacterium RIFCSPHIGHO2_12_FULL_56_13 | reverse complement strand
CCAAAAAGAAATCGCCCGACAGAAGTCCATCCGATTCTGCCCATGCTCCTCCAGGCGCCAAGGAGGCACTGGAGGGAATCCCCAGCAACCCCACTCGAGGTGGGAACCAAGAAACCCTTAGGGCAACCCCGGAAGCCGTCAAGCCTTGCCTAGAGGAGTATGGGCACGATCAAAGCGAGCTGGTATAATGTTAGCACACGGCAAACTTTTATGTCAAGACACGCAAAAGCTGTCCCGTCTGCACTTGATGCTTCGCTCGACGCGGCGCTTCGCCCTTCGGAGTGGAACGACTATGTCGGACAAAGGCAGGTCAAAGCCAATGTCCGCATCACCTTAGATGCCGCAAAAAAGCGCGGCAGTATGCCAGAGCACTTCCTTTTTTACGGGCCTCCGGGAGTCGGCAAGACGACGCTCGCGCACCTCATTGCTACCCAACTTGAAGCCCCGCTGAAAACGACTTCAGGTGTTGCGGTAGAGCGCGCGGGCGATTTAGCCGCGATCCTGACTAATCTCGAGCCCAATACCGTACTTTTTATCGATGAGATACATCAGCTCCCAAGCAAGGTCGAGGAGCTCCTCTACCCTGCGCTTGAGAGCGGCACCTTAGACCTAATCCTTGGCAAGGGCCCTTCGGCGCGCACGGTCGAGCTCTCGCTCCCGCCTTTCACTCTTGTCGGCGCGACGACGCGCGTCGCGCAACTCTCCGCGCCGCTGCGCTCTCGCTTTGGCGGTGGCGTCTACCAGCTCGATTTTTATGATGAGGGAGACATCCGCGACATTATCCGTCGCTCCGCACGCCTCTTGAAACTCAAGGCGCCTGAAGAGGTGGTGACACGGGTCGCGGTGCGAAGCCGCGCGACACCGAGAGTCGCAAACATGCTCTTGAAGAGGGTGCGCGATTTTTCTGAAGTGCATGATAAAAAGCTCTCTGCCGAGCTCTGCGACGAAGCGTGCGCGCTTTTCGGCATCGATACCCTCGGTCTCACAAAAGACGACCGACGCTACCTCGAAATGCTGGATAAAAGTTTTCGCGGCGGGCCTGCAGGGATCCGCGCCCTGGCGGCCGCGCTCCACGAAGACCCCGACACGGTCGAATATGTCTACGAGCCCTATCTCCTTCGGCTCGGTTTTATCGAACGAAGTTCGCGCGGCCGCATCTTAACTACGAAAGGCCGCGCGTACCTCCATGGCGAATCAGGGCTGTTCTGATCATGGCAGGGCACAGCAAATGGGCGCAGATCAAGCGGCACAAGGCCGTTACTGACGCGGTAAAAAGCCGGGTCTTCTCGCGCTACGCGCGCCTTATCGCCCTTGAGTCGAGAAAGGGCGCGGGGAATGCGAACGCCCCCTCGCTCGCCGCCGTTATCGCGCGCGCGAAGGCTGCAAATATGCCAAAAGACAATATCGAACGCGCGATCGCGAAGGGCGTCTCGAAAGAAGGGGGCGACCTCGAGCAAGTAGTGTATGAGGCGTATGGCCCCGCGGGCATCGCCATTGTGATTGATGCCTTGACCGACAGCCGCAACCGCACGACGCAAGAACTCAAACACCTTTTGAGTAAAAATGGTGTCGAACTCGCTGCCCCCGGCGCCGCTCTCTGGGCATTCACGAAGTCGCCCGACGGATCATTCACCCCGAACGAGCCCTTGGCGGAGGTTGCTGGAGATAACGAAACGAAGCTCGGCGAGCTCCTCTCGACCCTCGACGAGCACGACGATGTGCAGACGGTATACACCAACGCCCGTGGCTATGAGAGTACTGGGAGTTGATCCGGGGTTCGATCGCTTGGGTCTCGCTGTTGTCGAGGGCAACCCCTCGAAACCGACTCTCGTGTGGAGTGCGTGCGTTACGCCCGCAAAAGGCAGTCCCGAGGTGCGGCTTGCCGCAGTCTCTGCAGCGGTGGCGCGCGCAATCAAAACCTATACCCCCGAAGTGCTCGCGATTGAAAAACTTTTTTTTAGTACAAACCGAAAAACGGCGCTCAAGGTTGGCGAAGCACGCGGTGCCGTGCTCGCCACCGCAGGGGCTCACGAGCTCGCTGTCGCTGAATACTCGCCCCAAGAGGTAAAACTCGCCGTCACCGGGCACGGCGCCGCAGACAAAACCGCGATCGCACGCATGCTCCCCCGGCTCTTGACACTGCCCCCAAAAAAACGCCGAGATGACGAGCTCGACGCTATCGCCATAGCGCTTGCGGGGCTTTCCACACCTCCCCGTTAAATCCCCTTGCAAGAAGATATTATTTTGCTCAAATAAAGCAGCCCTTAGTAAGGTTAATTTTACGCATCGTATGTACGATGACGATGACACGAAGCTTGAAGATGAGATGAATGAGCTTGAAAAGGACAACGAGGAGGACGGGGACGAATCTGAAGGTTAATATCGGGTGCGTTCACGCGCCGCACACATACGATTCGTATGTGTGCGGCGCATGGTAGCATGGCCCTACATGCGTGCGCGCCCCCTTGCTTTTCTCGCCCGTCTTATTTTTGGCCTCGGCTTCATCCTCATCGGCGCCTTTTCACTCTGGGTCGCCTTCACACCAGTCCCCGACATCGCTTCGTTCGGGAGCCGAGAGGTGACACAGTCGACCAAGATCTACGACCGCACCGGCCAGGTCCTTCTCTACGACTACAATCGCGATGTTCGACGCGTCATCGTCCCGCTTGAAGCGATCTCTGAATACGCCAAGAACGCGGTCATCGCGATTGAGGACTCAAGTTTCTACGGCCACGGCGGCATCCGCCTCACCTCGATCGTCCGTGCCATGCTCGCTGATGTCTTTGGCGGTGGCCCGACCCAAGGCGGTTCGACGATCACCCAGCAAGTGGTGAAAAATACTCTCCTCACGCGCGAGAAGAGCTTTATACGCAAAGCGCACGAGTGGGTTCTCGCGATAAAAATGGAGCAGTCGTATTCGAAAGATCAGATCCTCGAGACCTACCTCAACGATGTTCCCTATGGTGGCACCTTGTACGGCGTCGAGGCGGCGAGCGAGGTCTACTTCGGCATCCCTGCAAAAGATCTCGACCTTGCACAGTCGGCCCACCTTGCCGCGATGCTCCAGGCGCCAACCTATTATTCGCCCTACGGCTCGCACGCTGAAGAACTCCTCATCCGCAAAGACATTGTCCTTGAGCGCATGCGCGAGCTTGGTCTCATTACTGAAGAAGAGCTTGCCGAAGCAAAAACTGAAACGGTTGCTTTTTCCGCCCAGAGCGGCGGATCCCTCATCGCGCCGCACTTCGTTTTTTATATCCTTGACTACCTGCGCACCGCATACGGCGAGAACGTGCTCATGAGGGGGCTTACTGTCACCACGACCCTCGATGCCGATCTTCAAACGCGCGCCGAATCGATCGTTTCAAACTACGCCGAGAGCAACTTGAAGAATTTCAATGCGAGCAACGCGGCGGCAATCGCGCTTGAGCCCGCGACAGGGCAGATCCTCGCCATGGTGGGGTCGAAAGATTTTTGGAGTCCAGAAATTGACGGGCAGTATAATGCGACGCTCGCACTCCGCCAGCCCGGCTCAACTTTCAAACCCTTCGTCTATGCCCTTGCTCTCATGAAGGGGTTCACCCGCAATACGGTCGTTTTCGATGTCGCCACGCAGTTCTCGACCGAGTGCCGCCCTGACGAGCTTGAAAATAGCGAACCGCCCTGCTACGCGCCGCAGAATTTCGATGACGAGCACCGCGGCCCCATGACCTTCGAGACGGCGCTCGCACAGTCGATCAACATACCCGCGATTAAGGTCCTCTATTTGGTGGGGGTGAGAAATGCTGTGGCGCTCGCGCAGTCATTCGGCCTTGCGACCTTGGGCGACCCCGACCGCTACGGTCTCACACTTGTGCTTGGCGGCGGCGAGGTGCGCTTGCTTGACCTTGCGAGCGCCTTTGGGGTCTTTGCCGCAGACGGTATTCGTAGCCAACCAACGGGCATCCTTGAGGTGCGCGATAGCGCGGGCGACATCCTTGAAATGTTCTCTCCATCTCCCTTTCAGATTGTTCCCCCCGGCATCGCACACAGCATTTCGACAATGCTCTCCGACAACCCCGCGCGCGTCCCCGAATACCCGCTTAATAACCCGTTTAACTTCCCCGGCTATGATGTCGCTTCAAAGACCGGCACGACGAATGATACGCGCGATGCGTGGGTCGTGGGCTACACTCCCTCGATCGTCATCGGCACCTGGGCCGGCAACAACGACAACACGCCGATGGTGAAAAGCATCGCGGGTTTTATTGTGGCACCCCTCTGGCACGACCTTATGGCCTACGCGCTTACCAAATACCCGAAGGCATACTTCGGCGAGCCTGATCCTGTTTATGCAAATGTGCCGCCGATGCTCCAAGGCAACTGGCGCGTGCCTGACCGTGAGGGTGACATCGCTCCTCACAGCTTATTGTATTGGGTAGATAAACATAACCCTCAAGGTCCGTCACCTTCCGACCCCGCAAGCGATGCGCAGTTTGCGTACTGGGAGTATGGTATTGCCTCGTGGTACGCCTCCCACCCCAATGCCGCGAACCCTCCGCTCCTCGTCCCCCTTATCTCTCCTGATATCCCTGAGCCAATCCAAACTGAATAACGCAACTATTACTGATTCATCGGCATGACAAGATATAAGAGAGACGCATCGCCCACGCCGCGCATGATGAGCGGACGCCCAACGCCACTTGAGGTGAGCGAGATATTTTCGGCGGCAATGAGTGAAAAGAATGCTGAAAGATAGCGATGATTGAAGGAGAGCTCGATAGCGCTTCCCGACAGTTGTCCGGCTATGGGCTCTGTTGTTTCCCCCACGTCGGTGTTACGTGAAAAGAGAGTGAGCATCTTTTTCTTTGGGTCGAACGAGAGGAGGACTTTTTGAAAAACGTCAGAAAAGATGGTGGCGCGTTTAAGAGCAAGCTCGAGGTCTCGTCGCAGGACGATTGCTTCGGCGACCGACTCTTTGGGAATGATCTGACGGTAGTCAGGATACATGGCGGCAGTGAGCCGTGTGCTGAACATCCCGAGCTCGGAGACAAAAGCACATTGGTGGTCATCAAAAGTAACGATAACCTCTTCGTCGGGAAGCGCTTGGGCAATATCAAGCGCATTTTTTGCCGGAATGAGAAGTTTGCTTTGCACCCCTTTGCCATTTAAGGCAATTTTTTTCTCCGCAAGACGAAATGAGTCGGTAGCAACAGCGGTGCACGTCCCCCCTTCGATCGAAAAATAGACGCTTGCGAGCTCGGGTCGCACGCTCGAAGTTGATGCACATCCCGCAATTGAGGAGAGGAGGTTTTTGATAGTGACGCCAGAAAGGACGACCCTCCCTTTTGGAGATTCTGGTATGGGGATAGTAGGAAAATCCTCGGGAGGGGTGGTGCGTATTGAGCTTTGTGCCGAACCGATTTTGAGAAGAGCTGTGTCACCTTTTTGTTCTATGGTGACTGTCCCTTCACCAACGAGAGATCCTGCAATCTGCTCAAGTATTTTCGCTGGTATGGCAAGTACTCCTTCTCCCTTATGGGTACCCTTCACTTTGAAATCGATACCGGTCTCAAGATTTGTTGCTCTAAATTTTATTCCATCACTAGTAGATAGTATGAGGATGGAGGAGAGAATGGGGAGAGACATGCCACTTCGTTCAGTAAAACGCGCGGTAGTGTGTATTGCATTAATAAAATCTTTCTTTTCTATTAAGAGAATCATACAGATATTATTAAGGGTGTTGAAAGTGTGGAGAATGTTTTTTGATCAGATAATAAAAGGATTTTTTGTAAGGATGTTTTTTCTAAAGTGTTGAGAAGAGAGGGATGTGTTTTCATAACCTATTTACACCAAGAGAGTACGGATGTCTTGAATCTCTTTTGCGAGCTCACTATCCCCAACTACTTCACGCCTTATCTTCTCGCATGAGTGGATAACGGTAGTGTGGTCTCGACCACCCAACTTCGATCCTATGGTGGGGTATGAGACACTAAAATCTTCTCGCAAGAGATACATGATAATCTGGCGCGGGCGTACCACTTCTCGCCGCCGCGTCTTTTCATAGATGCTCTCTTCGTCGATGCCGTAAAACTCGGCGACCTTTGTTACCACATTCTTCACCGACACATTTTTTTGAGGGCGGGTGAAAGAGCGGAGGGATTGTCTCACTTCGGCGATATCGGGCACTGTTCCTTTTACTTGTGAATGACAGACGATGCTATTGATCATCCCTTCGAGCTCTCGTATCGATCCTGATGCGGTGAGAGCCACATACTCAATAACTTCGTCAGAAAGGGTGATACCATGCATGGCAGTTTTGCGTCGCGCGATCGCCACCCGGCTCTCGACATCCGGCTCGCCGATATCAACGGTCATGCCACTTGCAAGCCGGCCGCGCAAGCGTTCAGCAATGTCAGGGATTGCCACGGGAGGACGATCTGACGAGAAGATGATTTGCTTGTTGTTGTCATGAAGAGCATTGAAGAGGTGAAAGAGCTCCTCTTGGGTCTTGTCCTTTTTTGAGAGAAATTGGACATCATCCATGACGAGAAGATCGTACTGGCGATATTTATCCTTGAATCGGTTCGCCGTACCGGCACCGACGGCGTCGGTGAAATCGATCGCGAACTTTTCCGAAGTGAGGTAGAACGCTTTACGGTTCGGGTAGGTCTTCTTGAACTGATTGCCGATAGCCTGGATCAGGTGCGTCTTGCCGCGCCCGGTCTCTCCATAGATGAAGAGGGGATTATAGGTGATGCCCGGGCGCGTGATCGCCGCTTGCGAAGCGGCGTACGCGAGGTCATTAAAAGACCCGACGACGAAAGAATCGAATGTGTAGCGCGGGTTCAGATTGTCGCTTTTATCGATATAAAACTCGTTAAGAGGCAGTTCGATGGTCGGACGTCCCGCCTTATCCATACGCGGCGGTTTGCGGCGCTCGTCTTTCACGATGTGATACTCGATATTCCTGAATTCGTAGGAGATGCCGCGGACGATCTTGAGAAGGAGCATGTGGAACTTCTTGAGGTACATGTCCCGGAAGAACTGGCTCGGGAC
The DNA here is from genome assembly GCA_001781625.1 of Candidatus Kaiserbacteria bacterium RIFCSPHIGHO2_12_FULL_56_13. Classification (GTDB taxonomy): domain Bacteria; phylum Patescibacteriota; class Minisyncoccia; order Phycocordibacterales; family Phycocordibacteraceae; genus C7867-001. The sequence goes on along the minus strand of MFLS01000004.1, from coordinate 2,560 downwards.
GCCAATGTACACGATACCGTCTTCGATCTTAATGAGATGACTGTCGCGAAACCAAGCGTTGAAATTTGCCGGAGATACCGAGAGTTCTACCTGTGAAAGAACGTGCTCCCAAAACTCTCTCGGGTTCGTGCGATCCATAGTAGGTCGTATTGTATAGGTGTCGCGCGTAAGGTGCAAAGCAGGGCATTTCCTTGCTCCTTTTCGTCACTCCTGTTAATATCGTGTGTATAACTCGACATTTCGACCTCTTGACTTTTTATGCCTAAACGAACTTACCAGCCGAAAAAAAGAAAGCGCGCTCGTACCCACGGGTTTCGAGCGCGTCGGAAGAGCTCTTCAGGGAGGGGGGTTTTGAAGAGACGCCGTCGCCGTGGCCGCTCTCACCTCGCTGTTTGAAATGTTCCCCCGTCGCAAGAGGTTTCAAAGGGCTGATTTCGGGTCCTTGCGCCGCGGCCGGCGGCTCCATTCACGGCACTTTCTCGTCGTCGTCCCCCACCAGGCAGAGGGGTATGCGGTGGTCGTGCCAAAGAAGGTGACAGCGCTCTCAACAAAGCGCCATCAGTTGAAGCGCCGCGTACTCTCGGTTCTCAAGGAGTTGCCCCTCCCCTCCGGCCTCGTGGTCTTTGCGAAAGATTCAGCGGCTGGACTATCGATTTCTGAAATCAGGGATGAGCTTGCTACACTGTTTGCATGATCTCCTCGTTCTTTAATGCGGTTTTTTATAATCCCATCTACAACCTCTTGGTAGCGCTCATGGCGGCGATACCAGGCGGCGATGTCGGCATCGCCGTCATCATTCTCACCCTCTTCGTGCGACTTGTGCTCCTCCCCTTTTCGCTCTCGGCCGCGCGCACGCAGCGAGCGATGCGCCTCTTGGAGCCAAAACTCGCAGAACTCCGAGAGAAACACAAAGACAATAAGGAGGAGCAGGCGGTAAAGACTCTCGAGCTTTATCGCACCGAGCGGGTGAACCCGTTTGCGAGCATCCTCACGGTTTTCATACAAATACCCGTCCTCCTCGCCCTCTTTTGGGTTTTCTATTACGAGCCGTTTGCGACGCTTGATACCGTGCGTCTCTATGCGTTTACGCCGACCCCCGATGTCGTGCAGGGGTCTCTCTTCGGCCTCATCCCCATGGCAGAGAAGAGCATCGTTCTCGCGCTCCTTGCAGGCGTCACCCAATATCTCCAGGCGGTGTTTGCGCTTTCTCGCGCGCCGCACCCTACCGGCACCGGTATGCAGGCCGACTTTAACCGAGTGATGACTTTGCAGATGCGCTATGTCTTCCCTATCTTGATCGCCGTGATCGCGTACACGACCTCGGCGGCAATCGCGCTGTATTTCGTCACGACGAATATCGCCGGCGCCCTGCAGGAGTGGTATGTGCGAAAGAAGATCGCCGTTCCCCGATCAGAGCGCGTAGCTCCACAGTGAAGCATCTCGCTTGTTCTTGAATACGAGGATGGTAGGCGCCGTATCGATGGCAAGGCCTGTTGCGTCGAGCGATTGCCCCGTTTCTTTTTCAAAATCGAGCACGAGTTCAGCGAAGCGTCCCTCAACATCAATCTTCCATAGCCGGTCGCGAAAGGCGACCGCCCCTTGGTACCAGTCGTCGGGGTAGATGTAACTCTCTGGTGGATCTATCGGCACGCCGCAGTATACGGCGCGGTCGTCGTCGGCCCATACGCACTTATCGGCGATGGTTGCGATCGGCAGGGCGATTAGCGTTCGCTCCTTGACCTCATACAGCGAGAGAGCAGGGAGGCCTTGTGAGGAGTACGAGATCAGGACCCATTCACCCGAGGAGCTCGGGAGCGCAACGAGGCCGTTGAGGGGCCCCGCGATGCGCTCAAAATTCCCTATCGAATTGACGAGATACGCGTAGCCGGGAGTGAGGGCCGAGGGCTTGGTGAAGGTGAGATGCTCGCGCACTCCCAAAAAGTTCGCACGAAGCATCGAGAGCGGAGTGACAAATACTTGCCGCGCATTGCTGCCGTCTGTACGTGAACGCGTCGCGACCGAGCCGTTCGTGCCCTCCGCGACAGTCAGGATCTCCGCATCGTGTACCGAGAGGTCGGCGATGTTTTGAGCAAGAAAGTAGCCACCGTCGCCGCTTTCGGGGAGCGCATAGGTGTTGATGGTGTCGTGTGTTTCACCCGAGAGGTAGCGCACATATGCGAGAGAGCCATCGGGGAGCCACAAGGTCTCTTGGATGCCCGGGATCGTTTTATTTGAGGTGCGCGTCAGTGAACCGCTCTGCACAAGATATCTATAAATGTTGCCGCTTTCACGAGCAATAAAGTTCACGGCGACTTCGGGAGCCGAATCGGTAGATGACGCAGTGTAGACAACGGCTCCGGTAACCACCGGGCCTTTTGAGATTTGCACGAGTCGTGCGGCAACCTGCCGCGGCTGTTCGATGTCAACGACTGGGGTTTCCTCGTCAACTGGCGCGGTGGGCACGCTGCCCGCTTCTGGCAGCGTGTCGGCGTCGCCCGGTGGAGCGACAATGATGTTCGCTCCTCCCGCAAAGAACATGAAATACACGCCCACGCCGACC
>MFLS01000003.1:9902-12372 GCA_001781625.1 Candidatus Kaiserbacteria bacterium RIFCSPHIGHO2_12_FULL_56_13 | reverse complement strand
AATTCGCGATATTCCTGCGCGAGCTGGGCGGCAAGCGTTTTGTTGTGCGCCAAGACGAGTACGGGCTTTTGGTATTTTGCAATGACGTTCGCCACCGTGAACGTTTTGCCGCTCCCTGTCACCCCAAGGAGAGTTTGGTGCCGCATGCCCTTTTTGAGGCCTGTGGTGAGTTTCTTAATCGCCTCCGGTTGATCACCCGCCGGCTGAAACGGCAGATGGAGCTTAAATTGACCGGCCATTTTTTTAGTGTATAACAAGCGTAGAAACTCTGCATTAAGGAGACTGTCATGACTCGGAAAGAAGTCTGGCTCGACCACTGGTTCAAGCCAGGATGGCTTTCGGAACTCATATATACCGAACACGCCACAAGACCAGAGCCAGAGCCAGATTTGCGGTCCGTAAAAGAGGCCTTTCGTGCCCGTAACGCTCTCTCGATTGTCGCGGCTATCGACTTGTGTGATGAGAAACGACGTAGCGGGCGCGAAACGATAGAATTCGGGAGCGGTACCATAAATGTAAGGGGGAAAAATGACAACGACCCCTCTTTTGAAGCGTTTTCTGCACTTCAAGAGCTTTATATCGGCAATCGGAGGCGAAACATTACACCTCTCGCGTGGTTTGGTTACCTGGCTCGGCATCTCGATAAGGTGCCGGAAGATGCGCTCAAGATAGTCGACAATTTGTGCGGCGAATTCGTACGCATCGAAAAGGCCATTGAATTGGGCGACTACGAGGATGTGACGGAAGACTGAGCGGCCAGACCGAAAGTCCGGCCGCCTTTTTATTTACCCTTTTACGAATATCCCTTTCTGGATTGGAGGGGCGCCGACAAGGCGGTGCACGAGATTGAGAGGGCGGCGCAAAACTTCAGTATTGTTCCGATAGATACGGTCGAATATTTCTGCGTTCGTCAGATGGGACTTGAAACCCATCCTCTTGTAGTACCACGAGAACGCGATTAGTTCTCGGGGCGCGCGATATCGAGGAGTTCGACGGTGAAGATGAGTGTTGAGTTACCAGGGATGATCCCCTCGACACCGGTGTCGCCGTAGCCAAGGGAGGGCGGGATAACGAGTGTGCGTTTGCCTCCCTCCTTCATGCCAATGAGACCCTGCTCCCAGCCTTGAATCACCTGCCCGACACCGATCGTGAAGGAGACGGGGCCGCCTTGATTTGTCGAGGCATCAAAGATCGTCCCGTCTTCAAAAGTGCCGATATAATTGACGGTTACCTGATCGCCCGCTACAACCCCTTCGCCCGTACCCTCTACCTCGTCGGTCACTTTGAGCCCCTCTTCAGTTTCAATCGAAACGCCTGCAACCGTGCCGAAGTTTGGCATGAGGTTGTCAAGCGGCACATATTCGGGGAAAAAGACCGCGACAATGACAATAATGGCTACTGCAACTGCGATGCCAGTTTGGATATTCATATACGGTTAGTATACCCCTGCCGCCTTCAAATCGGAAGCAAGGTCGGATAATGTATCAGCAGTCGCCTCCTCTGCCCCCTGTACCCGCTCTTTGAGGAAGGTGTCTACCTCTTCGGGCGACGCATTGCGCGCCAAAAGCGCTGAAAAATCTACGCGTGCTTTTTCGTTCATTTTTTGAATGAGCCGCGCGAGGGTGCCGCGAAAGGCGGCATTACCGAGCGCTATGAGAAGCTCCTCCTGCTCCTTTGCAGGATACTGATGGAGATTCAACACGGCGATGAGGTTAGAGGTAGTCATGGGCTAAGGGATGCGCTTGATAAAAGTGCTCGTTTCGAGCTTTGGCGGCGTGTAGAACAGCCGCTCTAAGAACCCTTTTGGCTCTTCAAACGGCAAAATGGACTGCATGTTGTTCGGCCCCACTCGATATTCGCCAAAGAACGGATGCCTCGACGCATCGACCTCAATGCGAACCGTAGCCCCAGGGTGCGCATCAAGGTACCGTTTTGCAAGCTCGGCGCGTAGGTCGAAGCCGCCGCCGTGCACGGTCATCACGCCATTTCGGTCAGCAAAGAGTGCGGGCTCCGTCGGATCAATCATAACCCCGTGAGCATTAGTGAACGTCTCGCTCGATGACCCGTACTCCGTAAGCGGCGTTGCAGGGTGAGTTTCGACAAATCCTCGATCTTCAAGAGGCGGGACTTCTGCCGACGAAACCTCTGCCGAAGGTGCTTCCTCAAGAACAGGGTTTGGTACCGACTCGGGTGGTTGCACAGACGCAGAGACGCGGTCAGGCATAAAGTGTTCACTTGCGATCTGTGAGGAGAAGTCGCCGTGCTCATCTATCGTAAAGGTGTCGCTCATGTGCATGACGCGGCTCCCTTCTGCGGTCAAGAAGCCGTACTTGATTGATGACTGATCAGGGGTATGCGCGAGGATATATCGCACATCCTCTGACGACGCATTTTCTGCCGTATATCCCTGCTCGCGGAGTGATTGTTGAAGATGCTTGAAGAGTTTTGAGGCGCCCTCGCCTCGTTCGTC
>MFLS01000003.1:0-9881 GCA_001781625.1 Candidatus Kaiserbacteria bacterium RIFCSPHIGHO2_12_FULL_56_13 | reverse complement strand
CGCCATATCAACACCCGGGAAGGGCTTCTCGGGGAATTGCTCCTCCCATGCCGCGGCCAATTGCTCTTCAGTCGGTACTGGGGCGACAGGGGGAGAAACTTCAGCCGCGGGAGATGCTTCGGGAACTGCCGCTGCTGCGTCTTGCACGACATCGAGCTTTGCGATCTCGTGGGCCGTCTCGAGAGAAACCCCGAAGCCGACGAAGGCCGCGGTTACTCTCTCGATCATTCTCTGTTTTTTCGCAATCGCCTCGGCACTCCCTTTGCGATATGCCTTGCGTTTCGCCGCAATGCCTTTGACACCGCTTGCAGAACGCTCACGTGCCTCCTGAAGACGGCGCTTTGCCTCGGGAGCGAAGCGCTCGGCATAGATATCACCCGCCATTGTGCCTGCGGCGCCTCCCACGGCAGTCCCTGCAAGAGTCCGTGCGAGGCGATAGCCGAGCGCAGTCGCTCCGAATGCGGCTATACCTGCGCCCGCAACGCTCGCGATGCCAGCCCCAATGAATGCGGAGCGAAAGATGCGCACGGCACGGGCCATAGGTTCGCCAAGTTTATCGAGCTGCCTTTTATCCCATAGAGCGAGTGCGGTGACACTTTTCATAACCAACCCTTTCTCTTTTTGCGAGAGCGCCTCGGCGAGAAGCTTTTCACTGCGGTCGATAATGTCGCGAGAAATAATCAACCGGCGGTACCGGCGTGCGACCTCTGTCGCCCGCTCCTCAGTCAGGTCTTTCGCGGCGAGCTTGCCCACAAGACGCTCTTCGAGCTTTTTTTCGTAGTCTGCACTCACCTTGTCATAGGCAGTCTCGAGCTCTTTGGCTCTTGTACGATCGGGTTTCTTTGCACGGCGCGCTTCAAGATAATCGTGTTCAAGCGCGATCATCGCCGAGCGCTCGGGCATAAGTCCCGCTTTGTCAGCAAGTCGAAAAGCTTTTTCTTCAACGGCCGAAAAAATTTCGCCTTCGTACATCGAAGAGAGCTTCGGCAAGCCCTCGGGATTCTTGAAAGGCGGGGGCGCCTCACGCGATTTCTTTTCCTCCGCTTCAAGCTGTGCGATGAGATCGGCGAGCGTCTGCTGACTTTCTGCGCGAGTCGCATCGGCTTCTTGGGCTTCTTGCGGCGAACTTTTTGGCGGACGTTCGGTCATAATTACGAAAGATAGCGCTCGCGGATCATCGCTTCAACGGTAGCACGATCGCGGCCGAAGGTGACCGCCGAGAGCTGTTTCAACTCTTCGATCTGCGCCTCATTCCCCTCAAGGACATCGGGCGTCACCACATTGAAGGGTTTTTGCGGCACGCCGTGCGCGAGCATCTTGAGGTAGCAGTTCCTAAACTCGATGTTCACGAAATCAAGTGCTTTGAAGATGGGCGCGAATTGTTTGGCAAAGAATTCGGCATCCTCTTCGCCGACGCGAAAAACGGCGAGCGAGCCCACGTTACCGAAGATCGCGTCGCGGGTCTTCTCTTCGATTTGCTTCAAGAACTGGTGCGCCACCGTAAGCGCGAGCCGATATTTGCGCGCCTCGGAGAGGATGCCGGGAATTGAGTCCGTCGTCACATTTTGGAATTCGTCGATGTAGAGGTAGAAGGGCGCGTGCGCCGCGCGCGGATTGTCGGCACGCGAGAGAGCCGCCATGAAGAGCTTCCCTACCACAATGAGGCCGAGGAGATTCGCGTTTCTCTCCCCCAATCGCCCCTTTGAGAGATTAATGAGGAGGATCTTTTTCGTATCGATCACCTCGCGGAACTTGAATGAGGACTCTTGTTGGCCGATGATGGGGCGAATGAAGTCGTTCGCAACAAAATCGTCAAATTTGTTCGTGATGTAGGGGACGATGTTCTCCAAGGAGGCCTCGCCGCCCGCTTTCGTCGCGATCTCCTGCCAAAACTGATTCACGACGGGATTTCGCGAACGCGAGAGCTTCATCTGGCGAAACCCCGCATTGGAGAGGACGCGCGGGATATCGAGTAGAGTCGAACCCGAGCTTGGGTCCTCCATCACGAGCTGTGTCGCATTCCTAAAGTATTGCTCAAACGCAGGCCCGAGGGCCTCCGGTACATCGCCATAGAGACGGCGAAAAATCATGAGGAGTTCGTTGATGATGAAGGTTTTTTGCTCGGGGTGCGTCGGGTCGTATTCGAGCATGTTGAGCCCGAAGGGACGCGCGAGGTCAGCCGGATCAAAGTAGACCACGTCGTCGTAGCGCTCCTTCGGCACCAAAGAGAGAACGTCGAGGATGTCGTTGCCGTGCGGGTCGATAAAGCAGACGCCGCGCCCGGCTTTCATATCCTCAACTATCATGCTCTTCATGAGCCCGGTCTTCCCCGTGCCCGTTTGCCCCACGATATAGAGGTGGCGGAGACGATCTTCGTCAGAGAGATACGCCCTGGTCTCACTGCCGCGATACGAGTTCGTACCAAGCAAGACGCCGGTTTTCGGGAGTGAAAGCGGCGCGGGAGCGCTCGTGAAGCGCGCCTGCTTCAGGTGCGGAGACGACTCGATCCCTTTCGGGGGGAAGTGGTACAGCGTCGTGAGCTCCTTGAGAGAGAGTGGAACGGCTTCGCTCGAGGGGAGACGAAAGGAAAAGGCGTCGAAGAGTTTCTTGGCCTCGCGCCCCTCGACCATCTTCACAATAAACTCATTGCCGCGCGTATTCGCAAACTGATTAAAGGAGGCAGAGATATCGCCCAGCACCTGATGCGAGCGTGCCGCATCTTTTGACGAGACGATGAGCCGGATCGTGGCGCCTATGATGGGCGCGGCAATTTTCTTCTCTACCTCTTCGACATCGGCCTTGTTCGCCTCTATCTGGCGCGTCTCGACTTCTTTCCTCTTCTCCTCGTCTTTGGGCTTACTGGGGCCAAAGAAAACCGACCCGAGCTCGCGCGCCATCTCCCCAAACATCGTTTCAGGGAGCCCGAAGGCCTTATCGCGCTTTATTCCTTCTTTGAGAGCGGTGAGAATCTTGCGGTAGTGCTTCACATGCCGGTCGCCGCGCGGCTCGACAACGATTTGGAGCGCGGCACCTTCGCCCACATGCTCGATCTTCGCAAAAGCGTTTGCGATCGTGTTTAACGGGTCGTAGTCGAACTCGGCGTACTCCTTGATGGGGAGCGCCGGGCGGCCACGCAAAGAGATGCGGGCGCCCACCGATACTCCTCCCTCGGCAAAGACATTGTAGTCAGCCGGCTGCTCATGGAGCTCGGCGTGCGGGAAGATGGCGTGGAGCTGTTTTTCAAAAAGTTCGCGCTTCCGGTTTGGGACCGCGACATAGAACAAGAGGTCGGGGCGATTGGCAGGGACCGCAAGCTCGAGCGTGAAGTAACTCGGCTCGCCCAAGGTCGCCTCTCCAACTGAAAGCAACCCTGCATACAATTGCTCCATCGAAGAGACAATTTCTTTAAGCGGGCGAGGTGGATGCGGTGCATCTTCGCCTGTGGGCCCCGGGAGCGCGACTTCATACAAGGTCATGCGAAGCGCTTTGAAACGCGGTGCTTTCTCCTCAATGCCTTTCACCGTGAGGCCTGCCGCAACATAGCGCACCAAGTAGCGGTGAAAATCGTCTTCGAGATGCGGGTCATTCAGACGCTCCATCGCCGAAAGGGCGTTTTTTATCCCACGCGCCTCCATCGTTTCTCCCAGTTGCTTGATTGCCTTTTCGTACCCCCCAAGTTGAAGGCCTTGCAAAATCTTTTGCACTTCGCCGCCGATTTCGTGAGCGGCTATTCGATACTCCGGAGCGAGAATGGCCTCGGCAGGCGCGCGCTTATGCTCGATAATGCGTTCCGAGACGATGGTCGCGCGTTCTTCGGGCGAGGGCGGCCGCACGCGCGCAAGCTCGCGCTCTTTCTCTGTGATACGCGCCCGCAAGTATGCCAACTCCTCTTCTGGCGAGGATATCGCCTTTTCCATTCTCTTCAGTATACGGCACGCACGCCAATTAAAATGTGCTTGTCGGGATAATAAAGAAGCGGCGCCCCGTTGGGGCGCCGCTTGATCTGATTCTGAAAGATTAGTCCATGTGTTCCTTCTGAAACGCCGAGAGCGTCATGTTCGTGATCGCCTCGAACGCCGTGTGGTACCCCGCTGCGATACGATTGGTCTCATGCTCCGAGAATTCAAGCGGGGATTTGGGACCGTCTCCCCACTTTTGCATGGCAATCTGCCGGGCGATCTCCTTATCGAGCCATGGGGGTTCTTCGCCCTCATGCACATCCTTCGTCCAGGCCATGCGACAACAGTCGCCATTGAGCCACTCGTCGACAAGTGTTTTCCCAGACGCTTCGAACTTGCCATCGATGAGCGTGATGCCGCGCTCGGCTAAGTACGGAGTGCCGATGTTAAACGCGCGGCGCGTTGCTACAACGCCTGCCGGCGCCCGACCCAGCACATCTCCATACGGGAGCGGTTCGTCGTTCTCTGACTTTTCAGTCGGCGTAAAAACCGGCTGAGAGAAGCGGTGCATAAGCGGCAATCCTTGTCGCAATCGAAGCCGGTACGGGTCCTCGCTTTTTTGATATGCCCTCCAAAGAGAGCCTGCGAGATAGTTGCGAAAGATGAATTCTATTCTGGTCACCTTTCGCTCGTGGATAACGATTGCCCGGCGGTGAAGGCCGAGTGGGTATTCGTGCTCCTGCGGCAAGTATTTGTAAATGCGTCTACCCCAAGCAACGATATGATGACTGATACTCCCAAGGGGCCCCATGAGCCAGAAAGCAGAGAGCGCCGTGAGGAGCTCCCCCTTCTCTGGGACTGGTGACAGATGCACGATGTTATGCGTGCTCAAACGATCACTCGCTACCATGAGGAGGAGTTGCTTGCGATTCGGGATCTGATACGTGTTCCGGACCTTTCCCGAGTGCCAATGCGGCAGCGGGATATTGGCCGTCGTCAGCGCCACGTTATTCATGATCTTCTCCTACGGTTTGGATGGGAGCGAGGGTTTGATGGGAACATTCGCGCTCTGCTGTACGCGGAATATTTTGAGCCGTTCTCGGACGTCGAAGTCCGTAAGAGCAATGATTGCCGCGGCCATGAGGCCGGCATTCTTTGCTCCGTCGATCGCCATAGTCGCAACGGGTATCCCCGGTGGCATATTTACCGTTGACAAGAGCGAGTCGAGCCCCTTGAGAGCTTTCGACTTTATCGGGACGCCGATGACCGGCACTAAGGTGTGGCTCGCAATGACTCCTGCAAGATGTGCAGCACCACCAGCGCCAGCGATAATGGCTTTGAGCCCGCGCCCCTCGGCCTCTTGCGCGTATTTGAGTACGCGATCGGGTGTCCGATGTGCTGACATCACAAATTCTTCGGAAGGAACGCCGAGCTTCAGCAGAATCTCCGAAACAGCGACCATGACCGGGTAGTCGCTGTTGCTACCCATTAAGACTCCGACGAGCGGGGTCTTTGTGGTTCCGGCACTCATTATTTCACCTCTCGTTAGAGCTTCTGTGGTTGGTCAATGACCATTCCGCCCACAACCCTACCACAGCGGGGATTGCCGCGCCACGCGGGGGCGCCTCGTGTTTTAATAGGGCGACATGCTCGAGTTCTTGAATGCCTGCCTCTCCCTTGATCCGATTGCGATTCTTAAGGCCGGCGGCTATGTGGGCCTCCTTGCGATTGTGTTTGCCGAATCGGGCCTTCTCATTGGCATCCTCTTTCCCGGCGACTCGCTCCTCTTCGCCGCCGGCCTCCTCGCGGCCGGCGGCGCCTTCGACCCAGTCGCGCTCGTCATCGGCGTTATCCTCGCCGCGATCTTGGGTGACAATGTCGGCTACTGGTTCGGCAAGAATGTCGGGGTAAGTCTTTTCACGCGCCGTGACTCGCGCATCTTCAAGCAGGCGTATGTGACCCGCACGCAGAAGTTCTACGCGAAGTACGGCCCGCGCGCGGTTGTCCTCGCTCGTTTCGTACCCATCGTACGCACCCTGACCCCGATTTTGGCCGGCGTCGGCAACATGAGCTATGAGAAATTCCTCGCCTTTAATGCTGTCGGCGGCATCTTGTGGGGCGGAGGCATTACTTTGCTTGGTTACTTTTTAGGTGAACTTATCCCGGGGAGCGAACTTTATATCCTGCCGCTCTCGCTCGTCATCATCGTCGCCTCTTTTCTCCCCATCATCCTTAACTTTCTCCGCGGCAAACGCGCGCTGTAGTTCTTTTATTCAAATAAAAGCAGGAGCGCCATGACGCCGATGCCGGCGAGCATCCAGATAAATTGCAAGAGGGAGCGCCGTACGCTCTGCTCTTTGTGGAGTTCAGGTATCAGATCTGCCATTGCAATATAGATGAAACTTGCCGCCCCGAGCCCAAGCAGGAATGCGGGCGCCCCTTCAAAATTCTTTGCAAAGAGGAGGACGAGAACCGCTCCGGCAATCGCGAAGAGGGCAGAAAGGAAATTATAGAAAAGCGCTTTACGCCTACGCCAGCCGCCATGCACCAATACGGCGTACTGCCCTATTTCTTGTGGGACCTCGTGAAAAATAACGGCAACCGCGGTCGCTACCCCAACGGGGATGCTGACTAAAAACGCCGCCGCGATCGCGATACCGTCGAGTAAATTATGCAAGGTGTCGCCGACCATGGTAAGCGGCACCATCGCATGCACTCTTTCTTCATGAGAGACGTGCGACTGGTGCCAGAGGAGCGCACGTTCCAATATGAAAAAGAGCAGGATGCCCACAAGGATCGCGAGACTTATCGGGAATGCCTCTCCCTCCTCGAACAGTTCGGGGAGTATGTGGATGAACACGTCGCCAAGCAAAGCGCCCGCAGAAAAACTGATGAGATAAAACAAGATGCGCGAGAGGCGCTCCTCTCTCACTCCGAGCGCAAAAACGCCGATGAGCGACACGGTGCTCACGAGGAGGACACTCACTAAGGTGTAGAGCCAGACCTCGGTCACAGAGCGTTTAGAGTGTCGCCTCGATCGCCGCTTCGAAGACAGCGTAGGCCTGGGCGCCCGCGATCACCTGCGTGTCGATGATAACTGAAGGAGTCGCCGAAATGCCAAACGACCCAGCTTCAGCACGGTCGGCGGCGAGCATGGTTTCGTAGGTGTTTTTGTTGGCCTTGGTTGCTTGGGTTACCTTTGTCGCATCGATGCCAGATATCGTCTTGGTGAGCGCAACGATGCTCGCCTCATCGCCAAAGCCGCCGTGCTCCTCATCTTGCGCTTCATACATTGCCTCGCGCCACGGCCAATAACGGCTTGGGTAAAGCTCCCATACGGCGCGCGCGTAGACTCCTGCCGTTGTCGAATCAGGGCCGAGGAATTGGAGATCCTTGAACACGATCCTCACATCACCCGTGTCAACATACTTATCAATGATCAAGGGGAACGTGTTGATCTCAAATTGCTTGCAAAAGGGGCACTGAAAGTCAGACCAATACGCGATCGTGGTCGGCGCATCCTCGTCGCCGATAAATGGTGCGCCGTCAGTCTTGACATCACTGATATCAACCGTCGCGCCCTGCGGGGCCCCCTCTCCCCCTGTCGAAGGGTTATTGCCGTTCCACACCACGGCTCCGGCTATCAAAAGGCCCGCGATAACGACCGCTACTGGCACGAGGTAAGGGTTTGTCCCGATAGTTTCATTCATATGCCGGGGATGATAGCACGCGCCTAAAAATCGACCAAACGCGCTCTTTCATTTGATATTCGCGAGATCGCCGTCAAGAATCATCGGGCTCATCCCTAACAACTCTTCTTTGTAGGAGACACTCTTGGGAATCGGATTTAATAGATAAATCGGTTTTCGGTGATGGAGGGCAATCGCCATTTCCATAAGAACGGCCCCGCCTACATACCCTGGCACTCCATTTTTCTCGTAATTTAAGACGAGCGTTATGTCGCCTCTGATAACTTTCTCGAAATGTTTCTTCGTGAGGAATTTTTTTCGCTTATAATCATCGGGTTTTTTGAACCATGTTTTGTATCGTTCGACCCTGAAATCTTTATTTTTCTCCATGTCCCGAGCAACTAACGGAATAAGGACTTTGAATCCTGTTTGCTCTAAAAATGTTTTTGCCTCTAACACCTGCTTGTAGAACGAAGCGCTCGAACAGATCGTTATTGTCCTCTTTTCCCGCGCTTTTTTCATGTCGGCAATCATACCAAAAGAAAAGCTGCCGGGTGCAAGCGCCCGGCGGCTTTATTGTCCCAATCAGGGGAAGCGCCTCAAGATATCGAGTTCGGTAAACCACGCCCGCCATATCGGCTCGAGCCCTCCCCGTCTCACTGGAGCGATCAGAATATGATCTCCCTTAAGGAGTATTTCCATCTCCTCTTTTGAACACCAGAGGTGGCCACGCGTCTCTTCGGTGCTCGGCTTCAAGTTGCCTTCGGCCTCGGCGAGATAGATGCGCCAATAGTGCCATGAGCCCTCCGGTCGCCGACAAGGGTTTTCTTTGCGCCCTTCGCTAATTAATTTGAGTGAGACGGCTTTGAGGCCAGTTTCCTCTTCGAGTTCGGCTCTGGTTGCATTCTCGAACTGTGTTTCTTCAGGATCGCCAGGGGTGCCGTGCTTGTCGACATGCCCGGCGGGTGCCGCAAGCCCGAGTGGCGGCCGCTTGCGATCGATGAGGAGCAATTTGCCCTCTTGAAATACCAGTATGCCTACACTTGTGTGGTCGCAGGGCTGTGTCATAAGTTTTGTCTCCTAATTCCCGCGCCGACTATACCACTTATTTCAGAGAAATCACTTGGAGACCATATTTTCCGATGTCGTCGCGTGGCCACCATTTCTCGAGGTCTTTTGACGTGAATTTGCCTACAGAGCCGACTGTCTTCTCTATCTCTCTCCCCGTGTATTGTTTCGTCTTGGGGTCCCACTCTTTCAAAACAAGTGTGTCGCCCTCTTGTATTTCAAAATCATTCAAACGCAAGTCATAAGTCTTTGATCCATCCAAGACCTTTGCAAACCACTCCGGCCACGCCTTTTTCTCAACTCTTTTCATAGTTTTGATTTGTAGTTCTCGTAAAAGACGGACCATTGCGAATGCATGGGAGTCGGTAGAGCGTCGAGCGGGAACCACGCCACTTCGTCCATCTTGTGCGGCTCACCATTTGCTACCTTGTCGCGATCAACGAGCACTTTAAAATCGAGCGCGATCCAGTGTGTCTTATCGCCATTGTGCGTACGGTGTACATCTCGATAACCGAGGAATTCGTAATCGAGCACCGGCGTACAGTACTCCTCCATAATCTCTTTGCGGAGCGTCTCTTCGACCGTATCGCCGAATTCAAGCCAGCCGCCACCGGGGTCCCATGTCCTGTGCTCGTCGCGAGCATTTGCGCCGCGTCTTGCAAACAAGAAATTACCCTTGCCATCGTGGCACTGAAAAACAATGGTTACTCCGGTGAAATCCTCTCCCTCCTTCATGCACCCAGAGTATATCAAGCTGCCCGACAGGGATTCGAACCCCAATACCCGCCTCCAAAGGGCGGTGTCCTACCGTTAGACGATCGGGCAATAGGTAGACTTTACACTATTTTTGTTGCTCGTCAGGGAAGAGTTCGAGGACGGCGAGTTCGAGAGGGAGCGCAGGGATAGGCGCGTAGCGGATGCGCTCTGCGGCAGTGAGAAATGCGAGGAGCATGTGGTGTGTCGCGCCTGTGTATTTTGAAAGGGCGGCAAATTCATCCTCCCCCACCTCTTGCTTGATGTCGCCTTGGAGGTCGGGCGCGTAGCGGATGAGAAGGGCGCTTCGGAGCGATTCGATGACGAGTTCGAGAAATAACCGCATATCCGCGCCCGACTTCACAGCCTTCTCGACCGCGGCAAGCGACTTGCCGCGCTCCTTCGCCGCAAGTGCGAAAATCAAGGCGTGCACGAGTTCGCGTTTTGGCGCTCCAGTTGCCTTCTCCACCTC
>MFLS01000002.1:19956-66039 GCA_001781625.1 Candidatus Kaiserbacteria bacterium RIFCSPHIGHO2_12_FULL_56_13 | reverse complement strand
GGCGCGCGCCGCTCTTCTGCCCGCGGCGCCGGAACGGCCTGCGACGCTCCTGCCGCCTCAACCACCACGCCATTCTTCCCTTGATCAGTTGCCGTTCCCATATCCTAGAAAACAAGACCGCCCGCACGTGCGGCGTCAGCGAGGGCCTTAATCTGTGCAGCATAGCGGTATCCGCCGCGATCAAAGACAACGGCAGAGATGCCTGCCTCCTTCGCACGCTTTGCAATCGCCTCGCCGATCTTCGTCGCTTGCAAGACCTGCGAGGCCTTGAATTCTCGGCCATGCGCCGAGGCAAGCGTGTGCCCTTTTTCGTCATCGATAAGCTGTGCGACGACGAAACGATTCGATTTGAAGACCGCGAGGCGCGGGCGCTCTCTCGTGCCGATGACTCGCGCACGTACACGTGCATGCCGGCGCTGTCGCAGTTCATTTTTTGGTGTGTGTTTCATATATGGCTAGACTGCTTTCTTTCCCTGTTTGCGACGAATCACCTCACCCTCGTACCGGATACCCTTGCCGAGATAGGGCTCGGGGGGCTTTACCGCGCGCACATTCGCCGCAAACTGTCCGACCGATTCTTTCGAAGGGCTCTCGAGCGTAATGACATTCTTCTCGATTGTCACCGTGACATCGGCAGGGATGGCGAGTTTGACAGGGTGGGAGAAACCGACGGAGAACTGTATCTCCTTGCCCTTTGCTTCGACCTTGTAGCCGATGCCCTCAAGTATCAAAACTTTCTTATACGGCACTTGCACTCCCTGCACCATGTTGCGCACATGCGACGCGTAGGTGCCGGTGAGCGCACGAGTCGCGCGCGCGTCGTTCTTCGGGACGATTGAAACCCCTTCGGGCGCAACAGTGATCGTGATGTCCGGGTGAACGCGCCTTGTCACGGCGCCCTTCGGGCCTTTGACCGAAAGCGTGTCTCCTGCGAAGGAGACCTCTGCCTTGCCCGTTATGATTGGCTTTTTTGCGAGACGGCTCATGGTTTACCAAATTTCGAACAAGTCCTCCCCGCCGAGGCGCGCTTTGCGCGCCTCGGTGTCAGAGACGATGCCTGAGGGCGTCGAAAGGATGCGCGCGCCAAGGCCCTCTTTCACCTCGTGCGCCTCATGGTGGGCGAGATAGAGCCGGCGACCGGGTTTCGAAAGGCGGCGCACGCCCCTGATTTTAGGGCGTCCTGCCTCGTCGCGCGCGAGCGCGACGGTGAGCGTCTTCTTCGCATCACCCTCGACCGAAACTGCAGCGACAAAACCGAGCTCGTGAAGCTTTTTTGCGATCGCCTCGAGGTAGGTTGAGTGCGGGAGCGAGACCGCGCTCTTCTCTGCTGCGGTGGCGTTCTTAAGGCGCACGATAAAATCTCCAACGCGATCGGTGCTCATACCTACCACGAAGCTTTCTTCACGCCCGGTATTTTGCCCTCGCGCGCAAGAGTGCGAAAAGTAATGCGCGAGAGGCCAAAGGCCCTCATGTAGCCGCGCGAGCGGCCGGTCACCGCACAACGATTCTTGATGCGTACCGGAGAGGAGTTCCGCGGGAGCTTTTGAAGTGCATCCCAGTCGCCCGCACGCTTCAAGGCCGCACGCTTGAGAGCGTACTTCTTGACGAGCTTTTCGCGCTTGGCGAGCCGCGCCCACTGAGATTTCTTTGCCATTAAAAAATAAAGCTCCGAGGAGCGTGCGGCTACTGTATCATTCGCGACCTATCGCGTCAAACAAAACGGTTACCTCTTAGATTCGGGGGCGCGAAAGGGAATACCGAGGTGGCGGAAAAAGGCCTCGGCCTCTTTTTTCGACTTTGCGGTCGTCACGATAGTGATCGCAAGACCGAAGACATCTTTGAGGTCTTCATCCGAGGTCTCGGGGAAAATGGTGTGCTCCTTGATGCCGATCGTAAGATTGCCCATGTCGTCGAGTGCGGTCACGGGGATGCCGCGAAAGTCGCGCGCGCGCGGCAAAGCGATGTGGATCAATTTATCCAAAAAGTCGAACATGCGTGACCCGCGCAACGTCGCCTGGAGCCCCACCGTGTCGCCCTGTCGCACCTTGAATGAAGCGACTGAAGCGCGAGCCGCGCGCGCCGCGGCCTTTTGCCCCGTGATACGCGCGAGCCGATCTTCAACGAGCGCGAGTACCTTGGGGTCGCGCTTCTTCCCCACCCCGGTTGAGACCACGACCTTCGCGATGCGCGGTGCTTGCATGGGCGAGGTATAGGCATACTCGCCGCGCAAGGCGTCGTAGGCTGTTTGCTGGCGCTGTTTCGTGAGCATCATAGTTATTTCTCGACCTTCGCCACATTCGAGACATGAATCGGCATCGGTCGCTCAACGATACGCCCTGACTGGTTGCCGCGCTTCTTAAGGTGGCGCTTCGCGACATTCACGCCCTCGATGACGACCTTGTGCTCTTTGGGCAAGGCGCGCACGATTGTGCCGATCTTGCCCTTGTCCTTGCCGGTTAAGACCTTCACCTTATCGCCCTTTTTTACATGCAGTTTCATACCACTTCAGGAGCTAAGGAGACGATCGAGTGCCAGCCGCGCTCCGAGAGCTCGCGCGGCACAGGGCCAAAGACGCGATTCCCCTTCGGGCCCATCTCCTTGCCCACCTTCTCTACAAGCACGACGGCGTTCTCATCGAAACGGAGGTAGGAGCCGTCCTTGCGGAGATACGGATTCTTTTGCCGCACGACGACGGCGCGGTAGACATCTTTCTTCTTCAC
The DNA here is from genome assembly GCA_001781625.1 of Candidatus Kaiserbacteria bacterium RIFCSPHIGHO2_12_FULL_56_13. Taxonomy (GTDB): domain Bacteria; phylum Patescibacteriota; class Minisyncoccia; order Phycocordibacterales; family Phycocordibacteraceae; genus C7867-001. The sequence continues at coordinate 63,319 of MFLS01000002.1, read as the reverse complement.
CGCCTTGCGGGGCTCTGCGACTTGGATCGAGACGACAACCGTATCGCCGATGCCGGCATAGCGGCGGCGCGAACCGCCGGGCACCTTGAATACTCGGGCGATCTTTGCGCCAGAGTTGTCGGCGACCATGACGAGTGATTTATCTTGCAACATATAGTTTGAAATGCTTGCGCCGCGAGATCGGCCGGCAGGCGACGATGGTCACCCGGTCGCCTATCGCTACGGTATTGCCAGGATCGTGCACCAGATACTTTTTCGAGCGTACGAAATATTTCTTGTATTTCGGATGCTTCACATAGCGGTCAACGCGCACCGTTACCGTGTCGGCCATCGCCATCTTGACGACGACTCCTTTGAATATCTGCGGTCGAGGAGAGGTGGTCGTCATACATTATGCGGCGGCTCGTCGCGAACTCACTCCACGCGCGTGCTGTTCGGAGAGCGCACGCGCGATCTGCTTGCGGGCCTTTGAGAGCGCGTTCGTGTCTTTTGGGCGCGCGCCAGCTGCAGCGAAGCGGTGCTCGCGAAGCTCCTTGCGCGTATCTGCAAGGAGTTTTGCAAGTTCAGCATCGCTCATCGTCTTCATATTCTGTCGTTTTGCCATACTCATTAATCGCGCGCAATGATAACCGTTTTCATGGGGAGTTTCGCACCCGCCTGCCGCAAGTACTCGCGCGCGGAGGCCTCGGGTACGCCGTCGAGCTCAAAAAGAATCCGCCCAGGCCGCACTTGAAAGACAAAATGCTTCAAGTCCCCCTTACCGCTCCCCATCCCTACTTCGGCGGGCTTCCCGGTGATCGGCCAATCGGGAAAGACGCGTATCCAGAGTTTGCCGCCTTTTGCCGTCGATCGAGTCAAGACCTTGCGCGCCGCCTCGATCTGATTTGAGGTGAGACGCGAGGGCATCGTCGCTTTCAAGGCATACGAACCGAAGGCGAGCCGCGTGCCGCGCGTATCGGGGCGCGCGAGGCGCGAGGGGCTCTTCCGGCCCGTCTGCCACTTACGGTGTTTGACTTTTTTCGGAAACAGCATAGCTAGACGGCTTTCCCCTTCTTGTCGGCAAAGATATTGCCGCGGTAGATCCATACCTTGATGCCGATGACACCGTAGGGGAGATACGCCTCCTCTTGCGCAAAATCGATGTCGGCACGAAAGGTCTGCAGCGGGATGCGTCCCTTCTTGACCTCCTCTTTGCGGCTCATCTCGGCGCCGCCCAAACGTCCCGAGATGGTCACGCGGACTCCCTGTACCTCTCTGATCGCCATCACTTTATCGACCGTCTGCTTCAAGACCCGACGAAACGGTAGCCGCTTTTCAAGGCCCTCAGCAACCATATAGGCAACCGCCGCCGCCGCCGCTTCGGGCTGACGCACATCCAAAATGTCGAGCTTCACCGCGCGCTTATCCGCAGGAGCAACCTTGCGCACTACCCTTGCGAGCTCCTGCCGGAGCTTCGTCGCGTTCTCACCCGAGCGGCCGATCACGAGGCCCGGCCGCGCCGTATAAACCATGATGTGGAGCTCGTTTGCAGAGCGCTCAATCTCGACCCCGGTGGTATAGGTGCCACGCAGACGCTTTTTGAGGAAGCTACGCACCGTCTCATCGACCTTGATGTTCTCACGAAAATGCTTTTTACCGCCGGCGAACCAGCGGCTCTTCCAGTCTCGGATAATGCCGAGGCGGTGCGCGTAGGGATGAGCGACGTGTGTCATATCGTTAGGCGAGCGAAACCTTCACTCGCGAGCGGCGGCGGCGGATCATTGAGGCGCGGCCGAAGGCCCTCGGCATGTAGCGCTTCTGCATGCCGGCACTCTCGACGATGATGTTCTTCACGGTGAGTTCTCCCTGGTCTTTGCCTTTTACCTTAGCGTTTGCCGCGGCGCTCTTGATGAGCTTCGCGATCGGGTCGGCGACACGCTTGGGGAGAAAGGTGAGAGTCGCCAAGGCCTCGGGGACTTTCTTCCCCTTCACTAGATCTGCGACCAGTTTCACCTTGCGAGGCGTCTGATTGTAATTTCCGAGTGTCGCTTGCATAAAATTATTTGCCTTCAGGCGCTTTCGTCTGCCCCTCGCTTGCGGCCGCCTTTGCCGACTGCGCGGCAGCGATCTCGGCCTCTTGCGCCTTCATCTCAAGCTCCTTCTGCATCTTGCCGCCATGGCGGGTGAACTTCTTCGTCGGAGCGAACTCGCCCAGGCGGTGCCCGACCATTTCTTCGGTGACGAGCACCTCCGCATGCTGTTTGCCATTGTGGATGCCGAGCGTAAAACCGACCATTTCAGGAGCGACCTGCGAGCGGCGTGCCCATGTCCGAATAATCCCTGCCGATGAGGGTTTTGCGCCTTGGACCTTCTTCATAAGTTTTACGTCAACGAAGGGCCCTTTCTTTAAGCTACGTGCCATAAGGTCTTAACTTACTATGCGCTGCGCTTTTTGCCAACGCGGCGGCGAGAGATGATGAAAACATTCGAATATTTCTTCGGCGTGCGGGTCTTTTGGCCCTTCCCCGTCGGCTTGCCCCAGAGCGATTTTGCGCGCCGGAGGCCGCGACCTTGACGGCCTTCGCCGCCGCCGTGCGGGTGGTCAACTGGGTTCATCGCCGTACCGCGTACGGTCGGCCGGATACCCATCCAACGCGAACGGCCAGCTTTGCCGATGACTACCAAATTGTGCTCCTCATTCCCCACGCTCCCTATCGAGGCCCAGCAGTCGTCAGAAACCTTGCGCACTTCAGTCGAGGGGAGCTTCAACTGGGCGAACCCGCCGTCGTGCGCGACAACTTCAGCGTAGTTGCCGGCGCTTCGCGCAAGCACGCCGCCAGCGCCCGGCTTAAGCTCGATATTGTAGATAAAGGTCCCGACCGGGATAGCCCTAAGCGGCAGACGATTCCCCGCCGCCACCGGCGCTTCTTTTGAGACCACGAGGGTATCGCCGACTTTCGCGCTCTTCGGTGCGGTGATGTAACGGCGATCACCGTCAGCGTAGAGTACGCGTGCGATAAACGCCGAGCGAAACGGGTCGTATTCGATGGTCTCGATCTTCGCCGGGATATCCTTCTTATCAAAAACAAAGTCGATCTCACGGAGGCGACGCTTGTGCCCCCCGCCCTGATGACGGGTCGTGATGCGGCCAAAAGCGTTCCTGCCTGCCTGCCGTTTCTTGCTCTTCAAAAGCGCTTTCGCGGGCTTATCGCCAGAGAGGAGCGCCTTGTAGGGCAAGGTGGTCATGAAGCGGCGGCTCTTCGAGGTGGGGCGGTATGATTTCATAGATTAGGCAAATTGGATGGTGTCGCCCTTTTTGAGATACACGAGGGCTTTGCGCCTGGCCGCGCGCGTTGCGACACCGCGACGGGTACGCAAGGATACGCGCGCGCCGGGGAGGTTCACGACACGCACCTTCGTGGGCGTTACCTTGTAGATCTCTTTGATCGCTTTCGCGATTTCATATTTGTTAACTCCCTTCGGGACGGCAAAGGTGTAGACCCCATGCTCTGTCTGGATGAGCGCTTTTTCTGAAAACCACGGGGCCTTGAGTATAGTGTGGGCGTTTTTCATATGCGTGAAGCAAGCACCTTAAACGATTCGTCAGGGTTTTCAACCACGAGATACTTATAGGAGAGGAGCATGAGCGGATTTATGTTGCGCGCCTCCTCGGTTGCGACTCCTCCTAGATTGCGAAAACTCTTCATGGCGATCCCGTCGTAGCGCGAAAGGGCGACGAGTGCGCGATTGCCGCGCGGCGCAAGAAGCTTCACTTTTGCCGCTTTTGAGAGCGCGGCGAGAGCGGCAATCGCCTCTTTGGTCTTCGGGGTAGCGAAGATGAGCTTGTCGACTAAAACAAGTTCGCCATCTTGAGCTTTGCGCGCCAAGATTGAGGCGAGCGCCTTCTGCTTCATCTTTTGATTCACCTTCTCATGGTAGTCGCGCTCGGTGCGCGGGCCGAAGGTGACTCCCCCGTGCCGCCATAGTGGCGAACGTGTCGAACCATGACGCGCCTGGCCTGTCCCCTTTTGTCGCCAGGGCTTACGACCGCCGCCCGCGACCTCGGCACGATCTTTCGTGTGCGCGCGGTTCTGCCGTTTGTTTGCCGCAAGCGCCGTGGTGACCTGATGCACGAGATCAGGGCGCCATGTGGCGCTGAAAATCTTCGGGGGGAGTGCGGCAACCCCGACCTTCTTGCCCGCCATATCAAAAATAGGTAGCTCGGTGGCGCTTGTCGCAACCGTTTTTGGTGTGCGTGCCTTCGGTGCCTTCTTCGCCGAAGGTCCCGAGTCTTTTCGAAGGACGATTTTCTTGGTAGGAGCCATGGCTTTATTCAGAAATGACTTCGAGCACGGCGCCGCGCACCCCGGGCACGGCACCCGAGACAACAAGTTCGCCCGCCGAGGGGTCGACGGCGAGCACTTTTAGATTTTTTACCGTCACGCGCTCGCCGCCGAGGCGTCCCGCCATGCGCATACCTTTCGCGACGCGACCGCCCGCGCGGCCGCCGCCGCCGATCGAACCCGCCTCGCGCTCACTGTGTTTTTGGCCGTGCGTGCGTCTCCCGCCTTTGAAACCGTAGCGCTTCACCACGCCTGCAAAACCCTTGCCCTTTGACACTCCAGAAATCTTGACCGTGTCGCCAACCGCAAAGGTGTTTTGAATTTCATTGCCCACTGCGGTACTGCCCACTTCGTCTGTCCGGAACTCGCGAAGTACCTTATAGGCCTTACCTTTGCCGTGCCCGAGTACTGCCTTTGAAACGGTTTTCGCCCTGCGCGCGCCATATCCGACTTGGATTGCCGAGTACTTGTCCTTACCATCAGTGGTCTTGACCTGCGTCACGACGATGGGCTCCGTTTTGAGCACGGTTGCGGCAACAGAACGCCCGTCTTCAGAGAAGACGCGCGTCATGCCTTCTTTCTTAGCGAGAATAAATTTCATAAAAATAAATGCGCCTCGACGGCGCAGGGCGAAACCCTTTGCCATAGGACCGGCCGCGGGGCCGTTCGTAGCGTCGAGGCACTCTACCTCACCCTCCATAAAGATGCAATAAAGCGAAACCGCTCATCGCGACGATGAGCGGTTTTATTCCCACGAAAGAGGCTTGCCGAAATCAAGTGCCGCCGAAAAAGATATAAGCTTCTTAAACCCCTTCGACTCGTTAAACGACCAGAACTCGAGAAGCCAGTGATTGCGGCTAGTATTGATATCTATCCGAGCAATCTGCTTCAAATCTGTATGCGTTTTGACGAAAATTGCCTCGAATCGCGCGAATGCCTCGCTACGATCTGAGAAGTCAAGTCCGTACATATCGGCAAGCACTTTCTGGACTGTGCTCGTTCGAAGTCGTACTGTCACATATGTCTCCCCTGTTTCAAGCCGCGTGCGAGCATACCACATCAAAGCAAAACCGGCCGCACGGCCGATTTTGCGAAAACATTTTGAGAAAAATCTACACCATCTTCACGTCGATCGTGACACCGGATGGGAGATTCAAATTCGTGAGGGCTTCGACGACCTTTGGAGAGGGGTTCAGGATGTCAATAAGGCGCTTGTGGATCCGCATCTCGAACTGCTCGCGCGCGTCTTTATGCACGAAGGTCGAGCGGTTCACTGTCCAGCGCTTGATCTCGGTCGGCAAAGGGATCGGACCCACGACCTTCGCGTCAAAGCGCGCAGCCGTGTCCATGATCTGCTTGACTGACACATCGAGGATCTTGTGCTCATAGGCGCGAACCCTGATGCGAAGCTTGTGCTCAACTGCAGGAACTGCGGCTTTTGGCACAGCGACAGACGCCCTGGGCTTTGCCTTAGGAACAGCTTTAGCTTTTGCTACGCGAGGTTTCTTGCCCTTCGTAGCTTTAGCGGAGGAGGGTGCCGCTGCTGTCGCCATTGAGAGTTATGCCGTGATCTTCGTCACGACGCCTGCGCCGACCGTCTTGCCGCCTTCGCGAATCGCGAAGCGCTGCTTCTCTTCAAGCGCGACCGGCGCCACGAGCTTTACCTTGAAGGTGATCGTGTCACCCGGCATCACCATCTCTTTTCCTTCAGGCAAGGTGACCTCGCCCGTCACATCAGTCGTGCGGATATAGAACTGCGGCTTATAGCCGGAGAAGAAAGGGGTGTGTCGCCCGCCTTCATCCTTGCCGAGCACGTAGACCTCGGACTCAAAGTCGGTGTGGGGAGTCACCGAGCCCGACTTCGCGATAACCTGCCCGCGATGCACATCTTCTTTCTTCGTACCGCGAAGGAGGACGCCGGCATTGTCGCCTGCCATGCCCTCTTGGAGCTGCTTGTTGAACATCTCGATACCCGTGACGGTCGTTTTTGCCGTCGGTTTGATACCGACGATCTCAACCTCTTCGCCAACCTTCACGACGCCGCGCTCGATGCGGCCAGTCACGACGGTGCCACGGCCTTCGATCGAGAAGATGTCTTCGATCGGCATCAAGAACGGCTTGTCTGTCTCGCGAACCGGCACCTCAAAGTAGGTGTCCATCGTGTCGACGAGCTCTTTTGCCTTCGCTGCATACTCATCATCAACACTTTTCGCCTCAAGGGCTTTCAAGCCCGAGCCGCGGATAATCGGCGTACCTTTGCCGTCGTAGCCCTGCTTCGCGAGGAGTTCGCGCACCTCCTCTTCGACGAGGTCGATGAGATCTTTCTCGGCGACCATGTCTACCTTGTTAAGGAAGACAATGAGCTTTTTGAGGCCCACCTGCTTGGCAAGCAAGATGTGTTCGCGAGTCTGGGGCATCACGCCGTCAGTCGCGGCGACGACGAGGACAGCGCCGTCCATCTGGGCGGCACCCGTAATCATGTTCTTAATATAGTCAGCGTGCCCCGGCGCATCGATGTGCGCGTAGTGACGGTTCGGGGTCTCGTACTCCGAGTGGTGGAGCGCGATAGTAATACCGCGCGCTTTCTCTTCAGGAGCGCTGTCGATCTTATCGACGGCCTCGACGCGGGCGCTGTAACCCTTGTCTTTGAGCAGGTCGAGGACATGCAAGATACCAGCAGTCAGGGTCGTCTTGCCGTGGTCGACGTGGCCGATGGTGCCCACATTCATGTGCGGCTTTGCCCGATTAAATTCTGCCATGATAGCGATTGGTAAATAGTTCCCCCTCGCGGGGGAGGTCTGGTAATACGCGCCAACCGCACACACGACAAAGTACATGCGGTACTGCGTTATAGGAGAATGTACCGGAGGGCGCCCAAAAATGCAAGACGGCCGCTATCGCTCTCGATAGCGGCCGCGTTCTGTACACAAGTCAGTGCCGAAGCGTGCTCACGACAGGAAATTCGTACCCCGATATACGTGACCCCTCTTGATCATCGAGCAAAGAGATACTGTCGAGCTTTGCCACCTCGATTTCGGCAAGTGAGTGCCAAAGGCCGAGGAGCTTGGTGAGCGAGCCGTCTGGCACAAGGAGATCGAACACCCAGTAGATGTATTCGCTATCGTTCCCCACGCGATACGAAAAGTCGCCCTGCGGATCGATGCGTATAAGTTCATCAAGAAACACCTCCACATCGGCTTGGGCCCGACCAACGATAACCGCTATTTTAAGCGGGTTCTTCCTGCACGAGAAGGTGCATATCCGCATCTTGCCCGCAACAAGAAGTTCTGCTTGGAGCGTGGGTTCTGCCAGGTTGGTAAGAACTCGTCCTGCTTGAGCTTCGATGTACTCGCGAACGCAGTCCTCTGTCGATTTCGGCATCGCACTCTCCTTGGTTATCTCCACCTTTAATGATACCCCACCGGTCAAGAGCCCCTGGGGATAGTGTTCGTGGATGCGTTACTTCCGGCTCGCGATGATGTCGGCCGCGACGTTTTGCGGGACGACATCGTAGTGATCGAACTCCATCGTCATCGAGCCGCGGCCTTCGGTCATCGAACGGAGCTGGGTCGTGTAACCGAACATCTCTGAAAGTGGGACTTTGGCGCTGATCGCTTTGTTTTGCCCGCGATCCTCCATGCTCTCGATAGCGCCGCGTTTACCGGAGAGAGAGCCCGTAATGTCACCCATGAATTGCTCAGGCACCACTACCTCTATCTTCATGATCGGTTCAAGGAGGACCGGTTTCGCGCGGTTCGCTGCGTCCTGAAAAGCCATCGAGGCCGCAATCTTAAAGGCGATCTCTGACGAGTCAACATCGTGGTACGAGCCGTCGTAGAGATCGACGGAGACATCCACGACAGGAAAGCCGGCCAAAATGCCGCGCCCCATCGCCTCCCGCACACCCTTTTCAACCGCCGGGATGTACTCTTGCGGGACAACGCCGCCCTTGATGGAGTTCACGAATTCAAAGTGATCTTCACGTGTCGTGTTCTTCGCGATTTTCTTGCCCTCCTCGAGCGGCTCCATTTTTTTCATCCTGATGCGGACATGGCCGTATTGCCCGCGACCACCCGTCTGCTTGATGTACTTGCCTTCGGCCTCCGAAGTACCGAGGATCGTCTCGCGATACGCCACCTGCGGCTTCCCCACATTGGCCTCGACACTGAATTCGCGCTTCATACGGTCAACAAGTATCTCGAGGTGAAGCTCGCCCATGCCTGAAATAATCGTTTCAAGCGTCTCGTCATCGGTCGAGACGCGAAAGGTCGGGTCTTCATCTGAAAGTTTTTTGAGGGCCATGCCCATCTTCTCCTGATCGGCCTTAGTTTTTGGCTCAATGCGAAGTGAGACCACGGGCTCGGGGAACTTGATGGATTCAAGGATAATGGGTGCGTCTTCAACGCACAAGGTGTGCGAGGTTTTCGTGTCTTTGAGGCCAACCGCGGCGGCGATTTCGCCCGAGAAGACCTTCTTTACCTCCTCGCGCTTGTCGGCTTGGAGCCGCACGATGCGGCCGAGCCGCTCCTTGGTGCCGGTGGTCGCGTTGTAAATGTAAGAGCCCGCCTCAACGGTACCCGCATAGACCCTGAAGAAGGTGAGCTGGCCGACAAAGGGATCGGCCTGGAGCTTGAAGGCGAGCGCGGTGAAGGGCTCATCGTCAGAGGCGTAGCGCACGAGCTCTTCGCCGGTTTTCGGATTAATGCCCTTGACCGGCGGGAGGTCCAAAGGAGAGGGGAGGTAATCAACGACCGCATCGAGGACGAGTTGCACCCCTTTATTTTTGAGCGCCGAACCGGTGAAGACCGGGAAAACGGCGTTATTGATGACTGCCTTACGCAAAATATTCTTCAGTTCATCGAGTGCGGGCTCCTTTCCCTCAAGATACGCATGCATCGCCGCGTCATCGTGCTCGACGATGCGCTCAATGAGTTCGTGGCGATACTTTTTTGCCTCTTCGAGGAGGTCCTCGGGAATTTCGCCCTCAACTACCGTTTTGCCCATGTCGCCTTCAAATCGATACGCCTTCATGGCGAGGAGGTCGATCACTCCCTCGTGATTACCCTCCTCTCCTATGGGTATTTGCATCCTGACGGCCTTTTTCGAGAGGCGATCGAGGATCGAGGCGTACGAGCGCTCGAACGAGGCGCCCGTACGGTCGAGCTTGTTAATAAAGCAGAGGCGCGGGACATTCGCCTCGTCGGCGTAGCGCCAGTTCGTCTCGCTCTGCGGCTCGACGCCCGCGACACCGTCAAAAACGACGACGGCGCCGTCAAGCACGCGCATGCTTCGCTTCACTTCAGCGGTGAAGTCGATGTGGCCCGGCGTGTCGATGATATTGAAACGAAACTTTTTTGTAATGTCGGCTTTGTCCTTTTCGCGTGTCGGTACCCAAAAGCAGGTAATGGCGGCTGCGGTGATCGTGATACCACGCTCCCGCTCCTGCTCCATCCAGTCGGTCGTGGTATCGCCCTCGTGCACCTCGCCTATCTTGTGCTGGGAACCGGTATAGAAAAGGACGCGTTCAGACGTAGTCGTCTTACCCGCATCAATATGCGCGATAATCCCGAAGTTACGGACTTTCTCTAGTGGGTAATCCCGATTCATGTCTACAAAAATAAAAACGCCGAGGCGTTATGCGTACAATAACGAACTTTGTATAAAAAGCAACGGGCATTTGCAAAAGCATTGCATTGTGGTATAACGGCAACTAGGAACATACGCGGAGGAAACCAATGGCTGTTTTACGACGGCGAAGCCGTACGGAGCCGCCCCCCGACGAAATCGCACGTAAAATGCTCGCGCTCGGGTTCACGCGAGCCCCTCGCGGAGAACACATCAAAACCTCGGCTCCCCTGCCCTGTTTTAAGGTGAGCCGTCTTGCCGAGACGCGACAGGGCGCCGTTTACATGACCTTCGCGAGAGACGCGCGAGGGAGAGATTGGTTCGCTCCAAAAAGGATCTACCTGCACAAAGACGGTTTCGTGCAAACAATTCCCAAAGGGGTCCCCCTCGACCCCGAGACGGCAGAACAGGTGATGAAACATCCGGGCTCAATCATCTACTTCAACCCCCGGCATTGTCGACGGACGAAAGAAAAAGACACGGACTGAAGTGAACTCTAAAAAACGGCGCCCCTCGGGCGCCGTTTTTCTTTACCAGGCAAAGTGGGCGAAGGCTTTGTTCGCTTCAGCCATGCGGTGCATCTCGTCCTTCTTCTTGATCGCTTCACCCTCGTTCTTCGCGGCAAGCGAGAGCTCTTCAGCAAGTTTATCGGCCATCGGGCGGCCTTTCTTCGAGCGAGCCGAGCCAATAAGCCAACGGTATGCGAGCGCGAGGCGACGATTTTGCGGCACTTCGCGCGGCACTTGGTAGTTCGCGCCCCCGACGCGACGCGAGCGTACCTCCATCAAAGGCGAGGCATTGCGAATCGCCGCCTCAAAGGTCTCAAGCGGGTTTGCCCCACCCTCTTTTATTTTTGAAAAAGCATCGTAAACGACGCGCCGCGCCGTGTCTTTTTTCCCATCCCACATCACGGCGTTGATAAAACGCGCGACACCCTCTGACTTGTACTCTAAATCGGGCTTCCATGTGCGCGGCTTTCTAATTGGGCGACGCATAGCTTATTTCGGGCGCTTCGCGCCGTAGAGCGAGCGGCCACGGCGACGCTTCTCGATACCGGCCGTATCGAGTTTGCCGCGCACGACCGTGTACTGCACGCCGATGTCCTTCACGCGCCCGCCGCGGAGCATCACGACCGAGTGCTCTTGCAAATTGTGCCCCTCGCCCGGGATATAGGCGGTGACCTCCATGCCGTTCGTGAGCCGGACACGAGCGATCTTGCGGATCGCGGAGTTCGGTTTGCGCGGCGTCTTCGTGGTGACCTTGATGCAGACGCCGCGCTTAAAGGGCGCCGAATAGAATGCCGGGCGATTTTTGAGTACATTAAAGCCGCGCCCAAGGGCGAGGACCTTCGTTTTACGAGGTTTATCTTTGCGATGCCTCTTCGCGAGCTGATTGATAGTGGACATTAAAAAAATGACCCCGTGTGCGCCTGCCGGCAGGCAGGGGTCACCGAGCACTATAAATGAATAAAGGCACTATTGCAATCACGCGCCCACCAAGAGGCCGAAGAGCCACGACACGAATGCATAGAAGGGGCTTGCGAGCACAAATATGAATATGAGGAGCGTGACAAAGAGGCCGATCGCCCCGAGCGCGCGGACGCGCATCTCGAGATCCTGCAGTGCCCGAGCGACCGAGAAAGGCACGATGCTCCGAAGCACCGTGTAGCCGTCTAAGGGCGGGAGGGGGATCAGGTTCAAGAGGCCCAAGAAGAGGTTCACGAACACGATGAGTGCAGCGAGTTCAGAGGCGGCAGGAGCGATGTCTGCGGTGAGACGCGCGACAAGCGCAAAGAGCACAGCGAGGAGGAGATTGACGCCCGACCCCGCCACCGCGACGATCGCCTCACCCCACCGATGATGCTTCAGATTATGGGGGTTATACGGTACGGGCTTTGCCCAGCCGAAGAGGACGCTGGCGTTCGCAAACACGAGGAGCGCGGGGATGATGATTGAGCCAATGGGGTCGATGTGCGGCAGCGGGTTCAAAGTCAGACGCCCCGCAAGCCGCGCAGTCGGGTCGCCAAGCACGGAGGCCGCATAGCCGTGCGCCACCTCGTGCGCGATGACCGAGATGATAAGAACAAGGGTAAGAAAGACTGCCTCCATAGTTGCGCTCGTGAAAACTCATGGTAGCATGCGAGCTACCTATGGCACGAGCATGCGTCATCACCGGCAAATCAACCCAAGTCGGAGGTCGATATTCTAACCGCACCCGCGCGACGCAGTTTAACCCCTCTGGCAAGACGCGCCGCAAGGCAAACCTTCAACGCCGTCGCATCTTCATACCCGAACTTAACAAGACCGTGCTTGTCGATGTCTCGGTAAAGGGCTTGCGCGCAATCAAGAAGCGCGGCGCCTACCACTCCCTCAAGAAAGCAGGCGTGCTTTAATCTCTCCTCACTCTCTCGCCGTCAGAGGTGAAAGTGAGACGGCCGTCTTCATCAGTGCGATAGACGGCGGCGCCCGCTGCCGCAACGCGCGCGAGGACTTCGGGCGTCGGGTGGCCGTAGGAGTTTCGCTCCCCGACCGAAATTGCGACAACAGAAGGATTGAGTGCCGCAAGCCACGCTTCGCTCGTCGAATACTTCGAGCCGTGATGTCCCGCCTTAAACACATCGGTCGGCAACTCGCCATCCTCACCATCAAGTACAAGAAGCCATGCTTCTATATCTGATGTGAGGTCGCCGGTCAGCATGAAAGAGGTCTGCCCATACGCAAGATGCATGACGATAGAACCGTCGTTCGTATCCATTCTCGCCGGGTCGCGGTCGGGGTAGAGAATATCGGCATAGGCGCCCCCGCCAAGATCAAGGCGCATGCCGCGTCGCGCGACGGTGCGCGTCATGCCCTGCTCCTCATGAGCCGCTGCCTCAAGGGCGCGCGCCGCATTCGTGTCATTCGGTATCCCGGGCTCGAGGAAATATGCGACCTCGTAGTTTGCAAATACATCAGGCAAGCCGCCGATATGGTCTTTATCAGGGTGGGTGGCGACGACGGCGTCTATTGTGCGCTCGCCAAGCGGCAAAACGGCGCCGAGTTCACGAAGCACCCCTCGGTCGGGGCCGCCGTCAACGAGCATCGTGATGCCTGTCGGGCCCTCGATGAGGATTGAGTCACCCTGCCCGATATCAAGCACCACCACGGAGAGAACGCGCGGCGCAAGCGCCGCGCGAAAGATGAAAAAATTCACAACGAACAGGCCCACAACGGCGAGAAACAGATACGGGCGGCTAATCGCGCGAACTTGCATAAATATAAAGAATACAGTACAATATTAACCGGCAACAGAACAAATGGTGGGTATCGTGGTTGGCGATTTTATGAAAGAAGCTGTTCGTCAGGCTCGGGCTATATTCCCGCACGCAAGCACGGAGGAGGTCATTGAAGACCTGGCGAAGATTGCGTCGGCCGCACACAGAGAAGCTCACCGGCAATTCCCGGTTGATCCCCATGAGCAACAACGATATGTTGGAGCAAAGATCAGGGCGGCGATACGCCGAGCGCTCGGCTCACTAGGGAACAATCGCACGACGCATTAACGGCAAAAGGGGCGCTCCTCATGGGAGCGCCCCTTTCACATACGGCAGATTATTGATACCCCTCGTTTGCTGTTTGCGCCTTTCCCACCGCCTCCTCTTTGCTCATGGCGAAATGAGGAGCGCCATGTTTATCGAGCGCGTAGAACGCTGGGCCAGATTCTGCTTCTTCAGCACGAGCTTCGGCCTCTTTACTTCTCTTGAATTCTTCCATAGGTCAATCAAATAATTTTTACAAAGGAAAAGTATACCACGGATTTTGCTATACTGCCTATATCTATGGCATATGCAGTTCGACAGTTCAACCTTCCCGCTCTCAAGGGGCTCTCGGAGAAGCAAGTAAAAGTGCATCTCGGGCTTTACGAGGGATACGTGAAGCACGTGAACTTGATCGCGGATAAATTTAAAGTAGCGCGCGAGGGCGCGCTCGAGCTTGATCCCTACATCGCCGCAGAGCTTCGCCGTCGCTTCGCCTTCGAGTTCGACGGCATGCGCATGCATGAATATTATTTCGAACAGTTTGAAAATGGGACTAAAGCGCCGAGCGAAGACTCGGCGCTTGCGCGCGCTGCGCGCGAAAAATACGGGAGCAAAGAAAAATTTATTGCACACATAAAAGAAGTTGCGGGCACGCGAGGCGTGGGCTGGGTCGTCGTATACTTCGATTCTGTCGAGAGCGTGCTTCACACCGTTTTCGTTACTGACCACGAAATCGGACAGCTTGCCAGCCTCCCCGTGATTCTCGCCCTCGACCTTTGGGAGCATGCCTACATGGTGGATTACCTCCCTGCCGAAAAAAAGAATTACGTGGATGTTTTTTTCGAGAACATCAACTGGAGCGTCATTGAAGAGCGTTTTACGAAAGCGGTGTAGCCAAGGGTTGCGTACGCAATGAGTACAAAGATGAAGGGGAAGGCGGGGATCGAAAGCGACGAAAGCGGGAGTGCGGCGGCGCTTTCGGCCACCGCGATGATATATGAGAGCACCGCATGGGCGGGGAGGCCCGCAACGAGCGCGAGCGACGGGAATACGAGCGAAATTGTGCCCGCAAAAAACGAAAGTCCCATTGCAAGAGGGATTGCCGGCAAAACAAGTAAGTTCGCAGGAAGCGCGACTAAAGAAAAGAGACCGGTTTGATACAAAAGGAGCGGCAAGACAGCAATTTGCGCGGCGATAGTAGACGCCGCGATTTCTTTAAAAAACTCGTTTCGTATGAATGCGAAGCGCGCCGCCACCAAGGGTGCGCCGAGAATAAGACCTGCGGTCGCGACAAATGAAAGTTGGAATCCGGGATCAAAGACAGGCGTGAACGGATTCCACGCCACCATCGCAACACCAACGACAAGCAAGGCGCGCAGCGCATCGAAGGTGCGCGCCGAGGCGCGCGCAAAGAGGCCGAGGCCCGCCATGAGGCCGGCGCGCATGCTTGCGGCACCTGCTCCTGCCATGAGGACAAAGAGCCCGATGGTTATGCCCGCAAGCGTGGCGGCAGCGCGGCGCGGCAAAAATACAAAGAACCGCATCATCGCAATCGCAACGATCATCACATTGTAGCCAGACAAGACGACGATATGTATGAGCCCGGCAATCGTGAACGCTTCTTTCAAATCTTCTCCAAGTCCCTGCTTCCCTCCCAAGATCAAGCCGCTTGCAAGCGAGGCCTCGGGCTCAGGCAAGGCGCGCGAGAGCGCGGCGTTAAATGCATGCTTCAAGTCGTAGAGCGCGCCATAGAGAGAAAATCCTTCGTGCTTTGCAATGATGTCGAGCTCGCCAAACTCGATGATGAACTCGACACCGTCTTTCTTCAGGTAGTGGTCGTACCTGAAGACGCGGCCCTGGCCGAGCAGGCCCGCATCGGTCGCAAAAGGCTCGGGTAAGGCAAGCACGCCCCTTGCCACTACGTGGTCGCCGTACGAAACGGCAGGGTAACGGTCGGCAACAATAAAAACACGCGCCTCCTCCTCTCCCTCGCGAACCTCTACCGTAATGCGCTGGTGCGAATCGCGCACATCAGGTTCGACAACCACTTCGCCTTCATAAACCACACGGGTATCGAGGTCGGCGAGAAGGGGCGCGGGTAATGGCGCGTCAGCCATGTGGAATCGCGCCGCGCCAAGCGCGGCCGCGATTACAAAGAGCGCACACAAAAGGTAGGCCGCGCGGCTCGCCACGAGCCGCGCGGCAAACAGCATTAAGCCGACAAGCGCGATAAAAAGAATAATGGGCCACCCAAAAACAAAAAGCGAGCGGAGTAACACTCCGCTCGCAAAGCCCGCCGTTACCGCGATCAACGCCGCCATTTACTTATCTTACTCGACGAATGACCCCGGTGGAGCTTTTTTGAGGCTCGGATGCGATAAAAGTAATGTGTCCCGATTTCGTGTCTTTCGAGCAGAAAATGGAGATTTTTTGGAGTCCATCTTCGTACCCGAGACACACTTCGAGGCACGCTTCGCGCGGGTTCTTTTCCATCGTGAAGACTGTCCCGAATGCAACGCCCGAGAACTTCGGCCCAAGTTCATTGTATATTTCTTGGGCTTTAAGAAGTGCGACCGCCAGGGCCTCTATGAACCCATAATTGCGCAGTGACCGGGCGATACACTCCTCCACTTCGTCGCGCCTTTCCTTGAGTCCTTGAAGAATCTCGTCTTCAAGCTCTATTTGAAAGTCCATCACGTTCAACATCTCGCCTCCCGCATGGTTTGTCCTCAGCAAAAGTACGCCCCGGCCCGCAGACGGTCAAGCTCCCCTATCCATCGCTTCGTTTGCGAGTGCGTCGGCGTCGGAGTTTTGCGCACGCGGGACATGTGTGAAAGTAACTGATCTGAAGGCGCCCGCGTGCTGCACAAGGCGCGCCTGCTGTTCTTTTAAATGAGGGTGCTTGACCTTATATTCTCGATTCATCTGCTTTACGACGAGCTCGCTGTCCATTTTCACGACGACATCGGCTTTCGAGCGCTTGCTCTCTGGGACGATACGGAGGAGTTCATCAAACGCTCGGATGACCGCTTCGTACTCGGCAAAATTATTGGTCTGTCGTCCTAAAAATGCAGAGACCATCGCGATCGTGCTCCCGTATTCGTCGCGAATGACTGCCCCCGCGCCAGAAGGCCCCGGGTTCCCCCTCGCCCCGCCATCAGCGTGAATGAAGTACTTCATACAGGTGCTATGCCGATGAGCCGGAGGCGCGGTCCTCCGCGACGGGAGAACTGATCGCGTTCGAGGTGCCCGACGAGGTTCACACGCGAATGGGGCGAGAGGGCATGCGCCGCTTTCGCGAGATCTCCCTTTGCGAAAAAACTCACGGCTTCAAGCGCGCCGAAGGGCCGCGCAATCTCTATCTTGAGGTGCTCGTTCCCTTTGCCGAAGCGCGAAATGCGTGCGATCTCGCACTCACGAAACAAGAAAAGAGGCTTTTCATTCTTCTCGCCAAAAGGTGCGAGCCGCTCCACTTTCGCAAGCAGGGATTCATCTGCCTGATCAGGCGAGATCCTCGCGTCAATCTCGTACTCTCTTTGCGAGAGCTCTGCTACCTCTACCCGTGTGTGCGCCTCGACAAGACGCTCTTCGAGATAAAAAATTTGGTCGTCTCTCACGGTGAAACCGCCTGATCCTGCATGACCGCCGAACTCGGCGAACACTTCAGTCGTCGCCGTCATGAGCTCGATGACATGCACGCGCCCGTCTGAACGGCATGAGCCCTTGAGAGACTGATTGCCCTCTCTGCCCCACAAAAAGACCGGTCGCTCATATTCTTCAGCAATCCCGCTTGCGACAAGCCCGAGCAAGGACGGTCGCCATGCCGGGTCGCCAAGCGCGATCACGGTCGGGATTGAGGTGCGGCTTTTGAGGCGTGTATGCACCGCGCGCGTGATCGCCCCGGCTTGCGCTTTGCGTTCGCGATTTGCCTTGTCGAGCTTTCGCGCGAGCGCCTCGGCCTCGACCTCGTCTGTGGCCGTGAAGAGGTTGAAAGCATCCCACGCATCGCCCATCCTCGATGCCGCGTTCACGCGAGGTGCGATCATGAAGCCGACATCGTCTTCAGTGAGGGTCGATTGATTGACGCGCATCACGCGACAGAGTTTCTGGAGCCCGATACGCGGGGACTTGCGAAGAACCTTGAGGCCATATGTTGCGATGACACGATTCTCTCCTACGAGCGGCATCATATCGGCGATGGTCGCGAGTCCCGCCATGTCGAGGAGCCATTTCTCCCATCCCACGGGGATCTTTTCGCGAAGTTCGGGAGCGACAGCAAGTATGGCGCACACGAGTTTCCATGCGGTCGCCGCGCCACAAAGCTCGGGGAAGGGATACGTTTCGCCCTTTTGCTTATCGTCAACCACGATCGCGTCGGGGAGCTCGTCGCCCGGCAGGTGGTGATCGGTAACAATGACCTCGACGCCAAGTTCGCGCGCACGCGCGACCGCCCCCACATCAGTGATGCCAACATCTGCCGTGACGATGAGCTTCGCGCCGCTCTCTGCGAGCTTCTCTATGCCTTCAGTATTGACGCCATACCCCTCTTCATGCCGGTGTGGAATGTAATTCTCGAAATTCGCTTCAGCTTTTTCCAAAAAATCGTGAAGCAAGACCGCAGCAGGGATGCCGTCGCAATCATAATCGCTCCACACGGCGATGCGTTCACCGCTTTTGATAGCGGCCGCAAGTCGCTGTGCGGCCCCTCTCATATTCTTCATCAAAAGCGGGTCATGGAGGTGAAGGTCATACGAGGGGTTGAGAAACTTCTCTATCTCATCTTTTGTCTCTATTCCTCGCCTGCGGAGTAACATAAGAGTGAAGTCATCGGGCATGGAGGAATGATACTATGGCGGGAATGAAAGACCCTGGTCGGGCAGGTTGCATTTTCTGCAAAATAGTCAGCGGCGAGATTCCTTCAACCAAGGTGTACGAAGATGAGCAGTTTCTCGCCTTCCTCGACATCCACCCGCAGTCGCCGGGTCATGTACAAGTTGTCCCAAAGACACATTATCGCTGGATCTGGGATGTGCCGAATATCGGCCAGTATTTTGAAGTGGCGCGAAAGATAGCGAAGGCCGAGCAAAAAGCGTTTTCTACCGATTGGATACTCACCAAAAGCGTCGGCGATGAGATCTCTCATGCGCATATATGGGTCTTCCCGAACGACCAGGTGGCAGGAGACAAGATGGATTTTACCGGGAACGCCGCGAAAATCCGCGCGCATCTACCCTAATGCAGCTAGCCCTGGGAGAGTTCCCTTGGCGAGGAATTCAAGCATCGCGCCGCCGCCGATAGAGACGAATGAATAGCGCTCAAGAAGCCCCCTGCGCTCGAGCTCGACTGCGGTGTCTCCGCCGCCGACAACTGAGTATGCGCCGCTCCCCGCAATCGCCTCGGCAACCGCGTCAGTCGCGGCAGTGAAACCTTTTTCATACTCGCCCAAAGGGCCATTCCAAAGGATTGTGCGCGCGTTGTTCACAAGATCGACGAGGAGTTCGATTGTCTTAGGACCATGGTCCTCGATGCGCCCGTCTTCGATGCGCGAATCGATGGGTAAGAGGAGACGCGGGTGTGCAAGCACCTTTTGTAACTCATCGGGTGAAGTGTCTGAAATGAGTGACTCCCCCACCTCTTGCCCCTTCGCTTTGAGAAAGTCGTTTGCCAAAGCGCCGCCCACGAACACGTGGTCGTACGTTGCTAAAAGTCTGGTGAGGACTGCCTCTTTGGTTGAAAACTTTGCGCCGCCAATAATCGCAAATGAGGGGTGCCGCGGCGAAAGCGCCTTACTGAGTTCTCGTATCTCGTCGAGGAGCTCGAACCCCGCATAAGCGGGGAGGAGAGCGGGGAGACGTACGATTGAGGCGTGCGCGCGGTGACAGGTATCGAATGAGTCTTGCACAAAGACATCGGCGAGCGCCGCGAGTTCACGCGCAAATTCAATGCTCCCTGCAACTTCGCCCGGGTCGCGCCGAAGATTCTCAAGCACCAGCACCTCGCCGGGACGCAGCACACGCACCGCTTCACGCGCTCTTGCGCCAACCGGCACTTCGCAAAACGCGACCGGCCCGATAAGTTTCTCGAGTTCCTCCACCACAGGGCGCAAGGTCGCCGTGCTGGTGTCCCCAATGTGGCTTGCAAGTACAACCCGCGCCCCTCTCTCGCGCAGATACACGATCGTGGGGAGGGCGCGCCGTAAGCGGTACTCGCTCGCCACCCTACCGCCTTCAAGGGGAACGTTGAGGGCGGCGCGTACAAGGACAGGGATGTTGTGAAGGACAGGGATCTCCGTGATGCTACGCATCATTCAAAGTATAGCGGACGCAAGTAAATTTCTAGCAAGAAATTATGCGTACTCAGAAAGCGGCATTTTCTGCCCGCTAAGAAAGCGCCTTGACGAGCGCAGCGAACATCACCGGGTCAACAGAGGCGTGTCCGACGAGAAAGCCGTCGACGTCGGAGCCGGCAGCAAGACCGCGGATATTCTCGGGCTCGACCGAGCCGCCGTACAAGACGGTCGTCTTTGCTGACGTTTTCGCCGTCGAGAGCTCGGCAAGGACCTTGCGGATGTAGAGCGCCATCTCGGCAAGATCGGTGACCGAAATAGCGTCGTCGAAGGTCTTGTTAATCGCCCATACGGGCTCGTAGGCGACAATGATCCGTGACCGCTCTTTGGGGGCAATCGACTCAAGTGCGCCCTCGAGGTCGGCACGGACATCGGCGAGATAGCGCCCTTCGGTGTCACGCTCCTTCTCGCCGACGCAGAGGATCGGCGTGAGACCGTTGGCCACCGCATGCGCGACCTTCTGCGCCGTCGTCTCGCGCGTCTCGCCTTTCGCGCGGCGCTCGGAATGACCGACAATGGTATAGGTGGCGCCAAGAGCGGCGAACGCCGCAGCCGTCACCTCACCCGTGTGAGGCCCGCCAGTCGTAAGCGAGATATCCTGCGCAGCAAACGCGACCTTTGAGGTGTTGCGCGGTGCCAAAAAGCCGAGTTGCGGCGCTGAAGGCGCGAGAATAATCGCAACCTTCGTCGCCGACGTCAGGCGTTTCGCAAGCGCATAGAGCTTTTTTACCCGCTCGCGCTCTTCGACATAGGCCTTCCAGTTTGCGACGATAAGCATACGCACTCAATCATACCAAATGTCACGGTGAAACGACGTAGGTGCCTGGCTTAAAGACCCACGACCCGCCGGGACCAGAATTAAAAAGCGTATTTGTGAGCCCGCTTGTGTATACGATCTCGGCGGAGTTCTCGACCTCAATGCGGTACGCGCTTACCTCTTTAAGATGGATGGAGTTTTTAAGGATGATCTTCCCATGTCCTGCATAGACTAAGAGATCACCTGAGACCGAGTTTTGCACCTCGATTGCGGTAACGCTCCCGCCACTTTCAGCGCTCCGATTTTGCGAGAGGAAAAGTACATAAGAATCCGTGCCCGCGCCGGTGACTATCACGCTGTTCTTGAGAATTATTTTCCCGCTCGATGAAGGGTTTGCCGGGTTGTCAGCAACGATGGCGATGGAACGGTCGGCGAGAAAGTCGGCGACGCGAATGTGTGCAGTATTCTGTATCTCGAGATTACCGACAATCCAGAGTGGCCCCGTTAGTGTGATGGTCGGCGTGCCGCTTATGGTCACGTTGCAGGGGATCTTCAAAGGCTCGAGGATAACCGACGAGGTGATGGTATACGGGCAGGTACCTGTGTAGGTCCCACCAGCCCCGGCGTCAGCTTTCCACCCCTCTACCTGTGTATCAGTAATTGGCATGTCCGCAGTTGCCTGACTAGTGCTCCCCGAATACTGTATCCCGCCGACTGTCGTATTCGAAATGACCTCATAGTGCGCATCTTGATCGATGGTCGAATTTCGAATGGTGCGCGCATAGCCTGAAGAGGTTGCATATATTCCGTCTATGAGTCCTGAGGGGCCCGCAGAAATAACGTCGCCGCGCACGATATTGCTGTTTTGCCCTGTCACGAAGCCATTTGAAAACACGTTGCCGTGCACCGACGCAGAGTTTTTAAGATGCACGCCGCCTGCGTCCGACTGCACGCCATAACGAAACGTTGCAACAGATGAATCGGTAGCTAATATCGCCGAAATCGTCTTCGTCACTCCCGAGACAGTCCCTGTGACAGTCACTTTCTTGTTCGATGAATCTATCGTCGAAACCGCGATTGAAAAATCACCCGGCGCAAGTGGCGTATTCACTTCTCCCTCATAACTGGGGTTACGATTCAGCTCATATGCCGCTTTATCAAGTGCCCCCTCGGCAAGCGCAAGGGCTTGCGCAACGGTAACGGCGTGATTCGCGGCGCGACCATAGGCTGTTAGTGAACCAATGAGCGAAGTGGTCACTGTAATGAAAACGCCGAGAAAGACGAGTGTAACAAGAAAAACACTGCCGCGATAAGAGGATGTCATATGTCTAGTTGCGCATATGGGCTCGCCCGACGAGCGTATATGATTTTGTCCCCAATTGCGTGGATGCCTCGGTGATGATGGTGACATCAATAGAGCGCGCATCAGAAGGAGTAGGGCTATCATAGGCAAAAGTGAGGTCGGCAACGAGTTTGGAGAGCGTTTTATCGATGGGCGCGCGCGCGCTTGCCGCATGCGGAGAAACGATTTTTGTAAGCTCACTGCCGGAAAGAGAAAAGACTACGTGGTCGTATGCACTAGGGATCACGTCATAAAGCGTGTTGATTGCGGGAAGAGCTAAGACCAGCGTCGAGTTCATGTCGGTCGTATAGGTAGTAGTGTTGATTACGACCGAGTCAACGACGGAGTGTGCTGCACGCGCCATGATCTGAATCTCTCGTATGGTCGTACGCGCCTCATAGGCAGCGCCAGCGGCTCGCTGTTCGTGGGAAAAAATGCGGCTTGCAGTGACAAAGAGAGTAAAAAGCGCCAAGAAGAGCATCGCCACAAGACCGACGATGATGACCGTTTCGACAAGAGTGTATCCTGCTGTGCGATTTATCATGGTATACCGCCGACAATTGTGATGAGTGTGGAAAGCGTTATTGAATAGGGCGTTGTGCTCTCAATCTCGCTCCACGTGACGTTCACCACGACTTGCTTGGTCGTATCATTGTAATCAGTTACCGTGCGCGTCCCTGCCCCTGAAGGGAGAAGAGCGAGTTCTGGTGCACTCCACGATCCACTTTCGGGGAGTACACCATAGCCCGCTGCACGCAGAGCATCGAGCTCATTTTCAGCAACGGCAAGAGCGATTGACCGGTGCTCGGCAACACGAGCGAGCGGGAGGGGGGAGAGGAGTGCTAAGAACACTGTCAAGATTACACCAACGAGAGCGAGAGTAACAATGAGTTCGATGTATGAGAATCCCCGCATACTCAAATCGCTTCAGAAAGTGAGTAGATTGGCGAGATCATCGCGACGGCAAAAATGCCGACGACGCCTCCGATAAAGAGCATGAGCAAGGGCTCGATGATCGTTGAGAGGTCCTTGGTCTTCTGTGCGACATCTCCCTCGTAAAACTCAGCCACCTGCTGAAGCATCTCCGAGAGCTTTCCGGTCTCTTCACCGACCGCGATCATGTCGCTCATCATGAGGGGATAGAGCTCTGGGTGCTCGATGAAGGATGCAGAAAGAGGGTCACCCTTCTTGACTCGGGCGGCAGCATCGCGAAGCACGAGGGCAAAGAGCGGGGCGCCGACCACCTCTTCGGTGATCTCGAGAGCGCTCAAGACGGGGACGCCCGAAGCAAGGAGCGAGGCGAGAGTGCGCGAAGCGCGCGCCGCAAAGGTCTCTCGCACTATCTCGCCGATGACCGGTAGCATGAGCGCCGCTTTGAGGATCAGCCCGCGCCCCGTCTCTCCGCGCGCAAAGACAATCGCACCCGCGATGACAAGGACAACGAGGATCAGCACCAGAAACACGTTGTTCACCATGAAATCAGAGGTGCCGACGATTACCCGGGTCGCAAGCGGCAGTTCGACGCCAAGCTCCTTAAAAGTCGTTGACAAGGTCGGCACGACGAACACGAGCATCAATATGGTGACGACAATAATGGCCGCAATGACGATCGCCGGGTAAATCATCGCTCCCTTGACCTTGCGCGCGAGCTCTTCGGCGCGCTCCATCTGCATACCGACGACCTTGAGAGAGGTCGCGAGCCCTCCCGACTCTTCACCCGCTTTCACCATGGCAACAAAGAGCTTCGAAAAGACCCTGGGGTACAAGGCCAGGGCCTCATGAAATGTCGCGCCTTTGGTCACCGTCGCGACGATGTTTGTAATGATCTCCTTGAGGCGCGCGTTCCGCGACTGCCGTTCCAAGACCGAGAGGGCGCGCGCGAGCGCGAGGCCGGCAGAGAGCATCGCCGAGAGGTTGGTGGCTACGGTGATGATCTCTTGGCGTTTCACCCCTGTCCCGATCACAAAGTTGAACTTCGTCGGGAGCGCAAACCCGCCGCCCTCGACTATCGCGGCGACCGTTCCCCCCTCCTTCTGCACTGCGTCATACACCGCAAAGCGTGACGCAGCTTCGATGATGCGATCTTCGTCTTTCGCTCCGGGTTTTTTTATCGTGACACGAAATTTCATGGCTATTCGGTGACGGCACGCAATACCTCTTCAAGCGAGGTGACGCCGCGCACGGCCTTATAGAGGCCGTCTTCGAGCATTGTGAGCATGCCTTCGCTCTTGGCCTGCGTCTCGATGGCATCAGAGGTGCCTTTACGCAAGATGACTTCGCGTATCGCGGAGGAGACCGCGAGTACTTCGTGAATGCCGATACGGCTCTTGTAGCCGTCCTCGCTGTCGCCCGACGGCTCGGGCTTATAAAACGGCACCGATTCGATTGTCGTATTCTCCTTGAGCAGTTTCTCCTCTTTGAGCGCCGCGAGCGCCGCGTCAAAGTGCGCGTCGAGGGCGATCTGTGCACGCTCGGCCTTGGTGAGCTTGTGCTCCTTTTTCGCCTCGGTGAGACGGCGCACGAGGCGCTGACCGATGATGACTTTCACGGTCGAGACGAGGAGAAAGGGCTCGACGCCCATGTCGATCAAACGCGGGATCGCGCCTGCAGCCGAGTTGGTATGGATCGTCGAGAGGACGAGGTGGCCGGTCAGCGCGGCATTGATCGCGAGCGAGGCCGTCTCGCCGTCGCGGATCTCGCCTATCATGATGATGTCGGGGTCTTGGCGCACGAGAGAACGCAGTCCATTGGCGAAGGTAAAGCCGATCGCCGGTGCGACCTGTGTCTGGTTGACCCGCTTCATCTGGTATTCGATGGGGTCTTCGATCGTCGAGATATTCACATCGGGCGTATTCAAGATGTCGAGCATCGTGTAGAGGGTCGTCGTTTTGCCGCTCCCGGTCGGCCCTGACGCAAGGATGATGCCGGTCGTTTGTTTGAGAGCGCTGTGGATGCGCTCTAAGCTTTGGCCGTGAAAGCCGAGCGCCTCGAGGGTGAAACCCTCGCCGGTCTCACGGAGGAGGCGCATGACGATCTTCTCGCCGTAAAAGGTCGGTAACACCGAGACGCGAAAGGAGACCCTGTCGCCTTCGGTCTCCATCTTGAAACGGCCGTCTTGCGGCAGGCGCTTCTCATCAAGCTTCAAGTTCGACAAGACCTTGATGCGCGCGACAAGACCCGGCGCCGCGGCCTTCGGCAAGGTCATCGCGTCATGGAGAATGCCATCAATCCTGTAACGGACGAGCACCTCTTGCTCCATGGGTTCGATGTGGATATCAGAGGCGTCTTGCACGATGGCATGTTTCAACAAGGTATCGACGATGCGCACGATAGGCAGATCTTCGGCCATCTTCTTAAGCTCTTCGCCCGAGGTCTCGGCCTCGGCCGCGACGACACGCAACTTTCCTGCCTCGGTCGAGATGATGTCGCCGAACTCGTCCTTCAAGGACTTTTGATACTGCAAAAGCGCATGCTTGATCGAATCGGTATCAGTCAAGCGCGGCAAAATCTTGAGTTCGGTCTTTTTGCGTACCGATTCGATAGATTGCAGATCCTCGACATCGAGCATCGCAACCGCGAGAGTGTCTGCCTCCTTCTTAAAAGCGATGATGTTGTGCGTGCGGGCGATCGGCTCGGGGATGAGCGCCAGCACATCGACCGGTATCTTGTGCTCCTTCAAGCTCACGAAGGGGATGCCGAGCACATAGGCCTGGATGCGCCGTAGGGCGTCCTCGGTCAAGGCACCGCTACCGACCAAAACATCGCCAAGAGGCAACCCGCGCTTCTTCGCCTCGACGAGAGCGGCATCGATATCTTTGCGGGAGACAAGACCCGAATCAACGATAAAGTCCTTGAGCTCGCTCTCCGAAACGTGCATATAGATAAAAGTATAACGCGCGCGCGAGGGGTATTGACTTCGTCCCCACACTCGGGTATTTTTATAGGCAACTGGATGCCCCTTTGGGGCTTTCTTTATAAAGTGCGACATACATAATCCATATGTTAGATCTCAAGACCATCAATGCAGTGCTCGGCGAGTTCGAAGATCGCGGTATCACGCGCGAGACTATGATCGACGCAATCGAGAACGCGATGGCAACCGCCTACAAGCGCGAATACGGCAAGCGCGGGCAGGTCATCCGCGCGAAGCTCGATATGCACACGGGCACTATCTCTTTCGAACAGGTCAAGACCGTCGTCAATGAAGGGCTTGTGCGCTTCCCCGATGGAGACGAGGAGCCCCCGCCCGCACTCCACCATCCGCATGAAGAAGAGCAGGTCGTCGAGGGCGAGCTCCCGCGCTTTGACGCCGAAAAGCATATCCTCCTCGAAGACGCGCGCCGTATCAAAAAGGGAGCTGAACTGGGGAGTGAGATCGTCTTCCCGCTCGAGCCCCAAGAGGATTTCGGCCGCATAGCCGCGCAGACCGCCAAGCAAGTGGTGATCCAAAAGGTGCGCGAGGCCGAAAAGCGCTCGATGCTCGAAGAGTTTGCCGAGAAAAAAGGTGAGATCGTCGGCGGGGTGATGCAAAGGATGGAGCGCGGCGCGATATTTGTCGACTTGGGGAGGACAACGGGCGTGATCCCTTATGAAGAGCAGATCCCGGGCGAGCGCTATCGCCCGGGCGAGCGCGTCAGGGCCTATCTCTACAATGTCGAGGAAGGTTTTAGAAGCGTCTATTTACGCCTCTCGCGCGCGCACCCGAAATTCGTCGTGAAACTCTTCGAGCAAGAAGCGCCTGAACTTGCATCAGGCGCGATCGAGATCAAAGCGATCGCGCGCGAGCCGGGGAGTCGCACGAAGATCGCCGTCGCGTCGCTTGACCCGCATGTCGACCCAGTGGGCTCCCTAGTGGGTCAGCGTGGCGTAAGGGTCTCAACCGTCATGAGCGAGCTCGGCGGCGAGCGCATCGACATCATCGAGTGGAGTGATACCGCCGCCTCCTTCATCAAAGAGGCCTTGTCGCCCGCCTCGCCCCTCGAGGTCTCGCTCGATGAAGCGGCGCACCGCGCGACCGTGACCGTATCAGAAGACGAGCAGTCACTCGCGATCGGGCGCGGCGGGCAAAATGTGCGGCTCGCGGCCAAGCTTACGGGGTGGAACATCGATATCATCTCTGCAAAAGGCGCGAGCGTTGCGGGCACAGACGGTGAGGCCGTCACCATCGCCGAGGAGCCCGTCGTTGACCTCTCGGCAGAGGGGGGTGAGAAGGATAATGCTGCAGTCGAGGCAGGAATCTCTCCTACCGAGAGCGCCGAAATCATCACCGAAGAGGCGGCAGAGAAGACTGCTCTCCCCGCTGAAGAGGAGCTCACGCCCACTCCCGCAGGCGACGAGACGATGGCTGACAAAGAGGAGGATAGAGACAAGGAGGCCCCGAACGAGTAAAATAAAAATATGAACCTGCTTCACGATATCGCGCCAGGAACGAAAGAAGAAATGAATGTCGTCATTGAGATCCCGCGCGGCTCGCAAAACAAATACGAGATCGACAAAAAAACGGGTCTCATTGCCCTTGATCGCGTCCTCCACACCGCTCAAGCGTATCCTTTCGACTACGGTTTCGTGCCGCAAACCTTGTGGGACGATGGCGATGCGCTTGATGTCGTCCTCCTCACGACCGTACCGCTTGCGCCCGGTATCTTGGTGCGCGCTCGCCCCGTCGCCATCATGCCGATGATCGACGACGGCGATCCCGATGAAAAGGTCATCGCGGTCCCGGCAGACGACCCGCGCTTTGCAAGCATCAAAGAGCTCAAAGATGTCAACGCGCACACGCTGAAAGAGATCGCGCACTTTTTCGTCACCTACAAGAAACTGCAGGACAAAGAGGTTTCAATCGGCGAATATGAAGGAGCAGGCGAAGCGCAAGCGGCATTTGAGCGCGCGTGCAAGATGTATAAAGAGAACCCCAAAGGGGCCGCCTAGTGGAAAATAACCATGCCCCCTTCCTCATCGACACCCATCATCAAGCCGCCCTCGCCACGCCAGCAGTCGTGGGGTACTATCATCTCGCTCGTCATCATTATCCTCATGATTATCGTTGGCGCTCTCTATGCGTGGGGCAAACGCGTCGCTGAAGAGCGCGCGCTCATTGAACAGCTTGAATCGCAACAATTTTAACCACTTTACCTATGATTACCTCGCCACTTCCCCGTGCCTCCTATTTGGTCCCCATGGTCGTCGAGAAGAGCCAGTTTGGCGAACGCGCGTACGACATCTACTCGCGGCTCCTTAAGGAGCGCGTCATCTTCATGGGCGGGCCGATCGACAACGACTCGGCGAACCTCATCATCGCCCAACTCCTCTTTCTTGAATCTGAAGACCCGAAAAAGGACATCTCTCTCTACATCAACAGCCCGGGGGGTTCGGTCACCTCAACCTTGGCGATCGTCGACACGATGAATCACATCAAACCCGATGTCGCAACGGTGTGTGTCGGCATGGCGGCCTCTGGCGGCGCCTGGCTCCTCGCCTCGGGCTCGAAGGGCAAGCGCTACGCCCTCCCCAACGCCGAGATAATGATCCACCAACCATTGGGCGGCGCCGAGGGCCAGGCCTCTGATATCGAGATCTCGGCAAAACACATCCTCTCGACGCGCGATCGTTTGAACAGAATCCTCGCGAAAGAAACGGGCCAACCTCTCGAGCGGATACAAAAAGATGTCGATCGCGACTTCTTCATGACCGCCGAAGAGGCGAAGAAATACGGCATCGTCGACCAGGTTTTCAAACAGTAGTGCGGTAATGCGGTACAAAAGCTCTCCCCAATCCCTTTTTTGGTCGGTTGACTGGGAGCAAAATCCTGCTAAAATGCTCCAATCGGTAGTTCTGGAGGCACGAAAGAAATGGCTTAGGTAAGCCATTTTTGTACATGAAAGCCCGGCTGATAATCCCGACCTTCCCATCGTATTCATCCCACATCTTGCCGCGATAGCTCTGGCCATATTTGTAACCTTCACTCCTGCGAATGCGGGCGCCTTTTGGCCGTTTTCTTCATACGCCGACGCCGCCGGATCGAGAATGCCAGTTTTGCACGACACGAGCCTCGCTCTCCTCAACGCCGCGACAAATCAAGACCCGAATCCGACCAAGGGGCCCGCACCGGTAACCCTTTCAGGCGGGAGCGCCCTCGTCGCTGACGCTGGGCCAGAGGGCACTGCCGCCGACGTGAGCGGTTCCCTAACGCCAGGCCAGATCTCCCTCTACACTGTGCGTACCGGCGATACCTTGTCTGACATCTCGCGCATGTTCAGTGTCTCTATCAATACGATTATCTGGGCGAACGATCTCGGGAGCGCACGCGTGATCCGCCCGGGGCAGCAGCTTGTCATCCTCCCCGTCTCGGGCGTCGAACACACGATCAAGAGGGGCGATACTCTCGCTTCGATTGCGAAAAAGTACAAGGCCGATGCTGGCGAGATCGCCGACTTCAACGGCCTTGACACCGGTACCGTGCTTGCAGTCGGCTCGATCTTGATCGTTCCCGGAGGTGAACTTGCCGTGCCTGCCTCCTCGGGTACTGCTCCAGGCACAACGCTCCGCGGCGGGGGCGGTGCGGCCTTTGCCGGCTATTTCGGTAATCCGGTGCCGGGCGCGATCCTCACTCAAAGCCTCCACGGCTGGAATGGGGTCGACTTTGGCGCACCAAAGGGCACGCCCGTCTATGCCGTCGCCCCGGGCGCCGTCATCGTCGTGAGGAACAACGGCGCGTGGAACGGTGGTTACGGCAACTATGTCGTCATTTCACACGCCAACGGCACGCAAACCCTCTACGCCCACCTGAATTACGGCATCGCGACAGTTGGCCAAAGCGTTGGCCGCGGACAGCTGATCGGCTATGTCGGTGCGACCGGTAAAGTGACCGGCTCCCACCTCCACTACGAAGTGCGCGGCGCCCAAAATCCGTTCGCCTTCTGCCCCGTGGGTGCTATCTGCCAGCCACGCTAGTTTTCAATACTTACTCAAATCCAAACATACCGCGGGGGCGATACTGCAGGGCTTCATGCACATGCGCAGGCGCGACTTCATGCGCGCCTGCAAGGTCGGCGATAGTGCGCGCGACGCGCATAGTGCGATGGTAGGCGCGCGGTGAGAGATTCATGCGCGCCGCGGCATGCATGAGTACCTCCTTCACGGCGGGTGAAAACCCGCTTTTTTCATCAAGCTCGCGGCCTGAAAGATGCGCGTTCGTGGTTCCGCGCTTTTTCATGCGCTTCTCGGCGTGCGTGCGTGCCGCTATGACACGCTTCCTGACCACCTCTGACGGTTCGCCGGTTGCGAGACGCGCCAAGGTCTCGTGCGGGACGAGGGGGACCTCGATCCACAGATCAAGACGATCCACAATAGGGCGCGAAAGGCGACGTGATTGGCGCGCCGCGGCGCGGAGCGTGGTTCGCACATCGTCCGAAATCGTCTCGGCAGGGTTCATCGCCGCGACGATCATGCAGTCAGCGGGAAAAGTGATCGACGCGCGGGCCCTCGAGACCGTCACCACCCTGTCTTCAAGCGGTTGACGCAGGGCCTCGAGGGCCCGCGCGTCAAACTCGGTAAACTCGTCGAGAAAAAGTACTCCCTTGTGGGCGAGCGTCACCTCCCCCGCTTTGGGGAAGGCCCCACCGCCCACGATCGCCACATGCGACACCGAATGATGCGGAGCGCGGAAGGGCGGGTGATACACCGCCTCGCCTCCCCCGAGGAGCCCAGCGGTCGAGTGTATCGCCGTTACCTCAAGTACCTCATCAGGAGTGAGGGGCGGCAGGATGCCAGAGAGGGCACGCGCAAGCATGGTCTTCCCTGTCCCCGGCGGCCCGTAGAAAACGATATTGTGGCGGCCAGCAGCCGCAATCTCGAGAGCGCGCTTTGCGCTCTCCTGCCCTTTGATATCAGCGAGATCGATCGAGGGAGGTGGGAGTTCCTCGCGAGGGTCGCGTGTTAATGCAGGGAGACGCTTTTCTCCTTTGAGATGTGCGACGACCTCGGCGAGCGAAGCGGGCGCATACACAGCGATCCCTTCGGCGAGAAGGGCTTCGTGCGCGGTCGAGGAAGGTACGAAAACGGCTTTGATACCCGCCCGCTTTGCCGCGAGCACTTGCGGCAAGATGCCACGTACCCTGCGCAAGGTACCGTCAAGTGCGAGTTCGCCGGCAAACAACAGGTGCGGCGTGAGCGGTTGCAGATTCCCCGACGCGATGAGATAAGCGAGCGCAAGCGGGAGATCGTAGTGCGAGCCCTCTTTCTTCAAATCAGCAGGCGAGAGGGAGAGGACGATGCGGCGATTCTCTTGCTTGGGCGACTTGAAGCCTGAGTGGCGGATTGCAGCCGCGATCCGGTCACGTGCCTCCTCGACGGCCTTGTCGGGGAGCCCAACGATTGAAAAAGAGTGGAGGCCGCGTGTCAGATCAGCCTCGACCGTAATCATCTCGGCTGCAGCCGCTATGGGCTGTGCTGTCATTACCTTTGCGTACCCGCGTTTCCCCACCGTAGCCTTGGCGGAGACGGGTGTATCCCTTGTGTTGGCCTTTATTGGTTTAAATGCTTGAGGCATGTGCGGGCGGCGGGGTCAGCGCTAAGACGCTCCTCTTCGATCGGCTCACCCGACACTTCGCACTTCCCATAGGTGCCCTTTTCCACCCTATCGAGAGAGGCTGTGACCTCATTGAGCCGCGTCTCGAGATCAGCGACGATAGAAGCGTTCGTATCAAAACCGATCGAGCGATCAGCGATGTCGGCGAGATCAGATTCGGCCTCGCCATTCGCAGGCGGGACCGGCTCCCAATCCTTAGGGTTCGCCGGGTTTTTGCGACCGATGCCCGAAAGTTCTGCTTCGAGCTTATCCTTTTCTTGAATGAGGAGCGCCTTAAAGTGCGCGGTTTTCATTGCTTGCAGTATAACAAACGGTCAGTGTACTGTCCGCGAGGTCGAGAGGCGCCGCAAGATTTCGGTATACGCGTTCTCGTCACGCGCAATGATGAGGAGCGTCGGGTCCCAGTATCCGTATACTACCACACTCCTTCCTCCGGGGGAGCGGAGTGCGCGCGCATCGTGATTTGCGATAACCTCATCGACAAAGGCGGGTGTCGTTGTGCCCTGCGGGGGGAAGAGGATCGCGAGGTCCGCGCTCATTCTTGGCTCCCACGCAAGCATGCCGGCAAAGGTATCACCGTACGAGCTCACCTTAAGGATAAAAAATGGTGAAGCGCCGCCTTCAAGCGCGACAATGCCGGCCATGCTCCCCTCGGCGCTGATATTGCGGAGCAAGGAGCCCGGTGCGGGGAACTGAAGGGCGTGAAAGACATCGTTCCCCGTCGAGGTCGCGACGAGGGTGTAGAGGAGCCGTATGCTCCCCGCGCCGGGCGGGTTTTGAAGTGAGATGACGAGAGCGCCCGCAAGCGTCGTTCCCCCCCCGCTCACCTCCTCGCGCTCGTTCACAAAGATAGGTGCCGCGATCACTGGCACCATCGTAACCGGCTGGGGCAACGAGACAGAGCGATAGGTCGCGTAGGCGCCGCCCGCGCCAAGGATGATGAGCAGGATGCCGCCCGCAATAAGCGGGACATTCAGGGCGAAAGAGCGACGCGGGCGGCGCAGGCCGATATCTCCCTCTGCCGCAAGGACGGTCGCTGTCGAGGCCTTCTCCTCCTTCAGGCGTTCTGAAAAATCACTGGTATAGGTGTGGAGCGGCGCTTCGACTCTTGAGGCAGGGGTCGGGGGCGGAGGGGGCGCGTAGGGCGCGCTCTTTGGAGGCGGGAGCGGAGGTGGGAGCACCGAGCCCTCGACGATCCGTTGAGACGCGCCGCCTCCCTGTCCATCAACTTGGGTAAATCCAGGCCTGCTCCCCTCCTGAAGCGCCGCCGCATCGCTCTCGAGCGTCCTGATAAAGCGCTTCGGCTCCTCGGGTGGCGCATCCTTTGCAGATTCAGGCCGGTTCGGCGAAGGAGGCATGACTGTTAACTCCGATACCCGATCGTGAAGCGCTTCGGATCGTCGCACAGGTCGGTAAAGGCGTGCGCAACCTCTTTGAGTTTTGCTGACGAAGATTTACCAAATGAGATCACTTCAACTTGGCACCCCTCGTTCATGTCAAGGTATTGGATCAAGGGGATAAAATCGCCGTCGCCGGTCGCAAGAACGACCGTATCGAGTTTTGGGGCGAGCTTTACCGCGTCGATAGCGAGCCCCACATCCCAGTCGGCCTTCTTCGCGCCGTCGGCAAAGACCTGAAGGTCTTTGACCTTGGTCTCGATGCCCATCTTGGTCAAGGCCTCGAAGAAGTTCTTCTCCTCCCCGCTTTCGGTTGAGATCACATAAGCGATAGCGCGCACCAAGGTGCGGCCACCAAGCGCCTCTTCTAGCACTTTGGCGAAGTTGACCCTCGCCTTATAAAGGTGCTTGGCGCTGTGATAGAGATTTTGCGTGTCTATAAACACGCCCACACGCTGGGCTTTATGTTTGATAACTGCCATAGAAATGTCTTATGAAAATAAACGGTTATTAAAACGGGATATCTCCCGCATCCATGCTAGCACACGGAGAGGATTACTTCTTAAGCCCCAACTTTTTCACGAGCGCATTGTAGCGGCGCTTATCGCTGTTCTCCAAATAGCGTAAGTGTGAGCGGCGATCAGCAACCATCTGCAAGAGGCCGCGGCGTGAATGAAAATCTTTCGTATTCTTTTTCAAATGCTTCGTGAGTTCATCGATACGCTTCGAAAGGAGCGCGATCTGGACCTCGGCTGAACCAGTGTCCGTGTCGTGACGAGCCGCGTCTTTCATGATGGCGGCCTTTTTCTTCGTGGTAAGCATGTGAGCCAACTCTACCACACCTTGATTATTCTCGCAAGGGTTGCAGAATGCGAAAGTCGAATGTCGCACAATGTTCTGATGCTACTATGTGCGTATGGACGCGGAGCAGGCAAAGCGGCAGTTCTTGGAGTACATCGAGATAGAGCGCGGCCGCGCGGTGAAAACGGTTGAGAATTACGACCATTACCTCACGCGCTTTTTCGAGCAAATGAAGATCAGGGAGCCGAGTGATATTACGGAGGATATTGTGCGCGACTTTCGCCTCTGGCTCAATAGGCAGGATGGGGTGGAGGGCTCGATGAAGCGAAGGACGCAGAACTACTACCTCATCGCCATACGCGCCTTCCTCAAGTATCTACAAAAGCGGGGCATCAAGTGCATCTCGCCCGAGAAAATTGAACTCGCAAAGCTCCCCGAGCGTTCGCTCGACCTCATTACGACCCAAGAACTCTCGCGCCTCATGAGGGCCGCAGACGACACTGACGAAAAAGCGCTCCGCGACAGGGCCATCCTCGAGCTCCTCTTCTCCACAGGGCTCCGCGTCTCCGAACTCTGTTCTCTTGATGCTGATTTGGACTTATCGAAGGACGAATTTTCAGTGCGTGGCAAGGGCGAGAAGGTGCGCGTCGTCTTTCTCTCCCCTTCTGCCAAAGAGGCGGTGAAAGCGTATGTGCAAGCACGTAAGGACATGGGCGAGGCCTTATTCGTCAATATCGCGAAGGGGCGTGAGCGCGGCGAGCGGCTCACGTCCCGCTCGATCGAGCGCGTCATCAAGTACTACGCGATCAAGGCCGGTATTACGAAAAAAGTAACGCCGCACGTCCTGCGGCACTCATTTGCAACTGATCTTCTCAGTAACGGCGCCGACATCCGCTCGGTCCAGCAGCTCCTCGGACACGCCTCCATCAACACGACGCAAATCTACACGCACGTTACCGACTCGCACCTGCACGAAATTCACAAGAAGTACCACTCCCGCAGCCGTTAACAAGGTGCGCTAGAATGCGCACATGCGTCTTGTATCGTGGAATGTGAACGGTCTCCGGTCGCTCGCGAAAAACGGCTATTGGGAGAGCTTTTTGAAGGGCGCGAAGCCCGACATCTTTTGCCTCCAAGAAACGAAGGCCTCGCCCGATCAAGTACCGGACGAACTTCGCGATCCCAA
The DNA here is from genome assembly GCA_001781625.1 of Candidatus Kaiserbacteria bacterium RIFCSPHIGHO2_12_FULL_56_13. Classification (GTDB taxonomy): domain Bacteria; phylum Patescibacteriota; class Minisyncoccia; order Phycocordibacterales; family Phycocordibacteraceae; genus C7867-001. The sequence continues at coordinate 28,440 of MFLS01000002.1, read as the reverse complement.
GGGTTTTTCTTCGTTCTTTTCCTCAAGCCAAGTGCGCAAGGGTTACAGTGGTGTCGCTCTTTATTCAAGAATCGAACCGCTTTCGATAATAAATATGGGAATACCCGAGTTCGATCAGGAGGGTCGAACGATCGGGGGTGAGTTCGAGGACTTTTGGCTTTTGAACGCCTACTTCCCCAACGCTGGTCGTGGCCCCGAACGACTCGACTATAAGCTACGCTTTTTCGACGCTTTTCTCGCACTTGCCGAGCGGCTCCGCAAACAAAAACCAGTTATTTTTTGTGGTGATTTAAATGTCGCTCATGAAGAAATTGATCTTGCAAGACCTAAAGAAAATGAAGAAAATACGGGCTTTTTGCCAGAAGAGCGAGCTTGGATAGACGAAGTCATCGCGGCTGGTTATTCGGATGTGTACCGACACTTTAACCCAAGCCGTTCGGGTGCTTACACGTATTGGGATTTAGTAACTCGGGCAAGAGATAGGAATGTGGGGTGGCGCTTCGACTACTTTTTTGCCGCGCAAGAGCTTATGAAACGTGTCCGGGGGGCAGAAATACATGCGGACATCTACGGCTCTGACCATTGCCCAGTCTCTATAAATCTGTCCTAAAGGACACTTATCCACAGGGTGTCCTTTACAATGTCCTTTACACAAGTATCCTAACTAAAGGACGGATTGTCCTTTTGGTGGTCTTTCGCATCAGCGCGCTCGGTTAAGGTGGTCCTTGCCTACGGCTCCGCGGCGTATCCGCGATTGGATCTTTTGGGCTTCGTTCCCCTTTGAGAGCGCAAACAAGTCACAAGCTGCCCTATTTCTCCTCGGTAGCACTATCATTTAACGCCCTCGCTCCTTTTTCGTTGCCGACCCTCACGGGCGGCTTGTTTGTTTCTAGCAAACGTGGTGCTTCTCCATTATCTTTTTCAGCTCCTCCTCTTCCCTCTTTTCACGCTTTTCTTTGCCCGATTGGCCCAGCTTCTTAAGTTCTGTCTCCTTCATGGCGAGCATTTCAGCCGCTCTTTTATCCATATACTCCTCAGTATTAAGGTTTGGGTTATCAAGCACCTCTTCAAGAAGAGCATGTAAAACCCATCCTATCTTTGGCCCAGGTTCCACGCGAAACTTCTCCATGAGCCGGTTGCCGTCAGTCTTAAGCATCCCAACTGAAACGGGGTCTCGCAGGGCCTGCTCTACCATGGCCTTGTATTTACGAAAGCGAAAGGGTTGCTCCTTTGGCCGCCCAGTGCCAATGCGGTCACAAATCCGCAAGTTCAGCAAATCCTCAATGTTCTCTTGTCCGACATTAGTAATGACCCTCCGCACAGCTGAAGTGGTCACTATTTCAGGGTCAGAGAAGAACATGTGCCATCTCACAAGTTTCACGACTTTATCTATGGTATTCCGTGAAAACTTCAAATCTTCTAGAGCCTTTTTTGTTACACGTGAACCAACAACATCATGGCCATGAAAGGTCCAATCATTCTTTTCGTCAGACCAACGCCGCGTCTCTGGCTTCGAGACATCATGAAAGAGCCCAGCAAGGCGGGTCTCGAAGTTGTAACTCTTGTCTGCAGCGTGCTGCATGGTACGCATCAAGTGTTCAAAAACATCGTATTTATGAGCCTGATTTTGCTCCACGCCTATACCCCGGCAGAGATCCTTGGCGATAAACTCCAAAAGCCCAAGCTGCTGTGCAAGAGTTAGGGCTGTCATGGGGGAATCTGAATTGAGGATCCTGACAAGCTCGTCCCTGACTCTTTCACGTGAAATAGCTCCTAGATGTTTCGCGTGTAACTTCATTGCCGCGGCCGTGTCTGTGTCGAGGGCAAAATCAAGCTCGGCGACAAGCCGCACGGCCCGCATAATACGGAGTGCGTCTTCGTTAAAGCGCTCTTCTGGCTTGCCTACGGCACGTATGACTTTGTCCTTTATGTCCTTTTGTCCTTTATACGGGTCAACAGGTTGTCCTTGAGAGCCACCGAGGGCGATGGCGTTCACGGTGAAGTCGCGTCTTGCAAGATCCTCTTCGAGCGAGGCGCCAAACTCAACCGAGTCAGGCCGGCGCTTGTCAGAGTAGCCCGACTCTTTACGATAGGGAGTTACTTCAACAATGGCGAGAGCCGGATCGAGGGCGCCAGTTTTTACACCCACGGTGCCATATTCATTTTCGTAAAAAGAGTCAGGAAACACGACCTGGATTTGCTCCGGGGAGGCATTCGTGGTGATATCCCAGTCCTTCGGCGTTCTGCTAAGGAGGAGATCGCGGACGCATCCACCAACCAAATAGGCCTCAAAACCAGCGTTGCGAAGGGCAGAGGAGACGCCCGCAACCTCTTTTGGCACAGCATGGCTCATGGCGTGATGGTAGCATGTTTGTTACGCTTTACGGCGTAATGCCTCGGTGGTGAAATGGATATCACGCGACGCTTCGGACGTCGAATTCTGGGTTCGAGTCCTGGCCGAGGCGCAAGATATGGTATAGTGCCTCGCGAAAAGCGGATATGGTTTAGTGGTAGAATGCGTCCTTGCCAAGGACGAGACGCGAGTTCGATTCTCGCTATCCGCACAAAGTGCTTACCTTACGTAGCTTGAGCGAAGTAGGGGATAAAGTTGGGGACATGGGGATAAAGGACATACCCCCAAATATCTTGACTTTAAAGAAAAACAAGCAAATAAGGGCTATAATTAAAGGACATGAACCTCTTTGGTAAGAGTAGGAGGGAGATTGGGACTCTGGGAGAGCGGGTGGCGGCCGAATACCTTCGCCGACACGGCATAAAGATTATCGACCGCAATGTCACCCGCAAAACAGGAGAGATCGACCTTGTGGCCCACGAGGGTAACACTCTTCACTTTGTCGAGGTTAAGACGGTTGTCTGTCGCGAATTCCCAACGGCAGAACCGACAGACGAATATGATCCTTCTTTAAATCTCCACGAAGCGAAAGTGCGCAAGGTTGCACGAACGGGGGAGTGGTATGTCATGCAAAAGAACTGGGAGGGAGAGTGGCAGGTCGACGGAGCGCTGGTGTGGCTTCGAGCTCACGACGGTCGCGCTCGTGTCCGCTACTTGCCGCAAATCGTGTAGGATGCAAAAGCGGGCCGGCGTATGATGGTAGTACGCCTGCTTTGGGAGCAGGTAGACCGAGTTCGACTCTCGGCGGCCCGAACGTTATTGCGAAAGAGCGGCAGTGAGGAGCGCGCGGAGCGCGGGTATCTGCGGCGCGAAGCTGGCAGCCGCTTCAACTGGCGACTTCGACATGAGCGTTGTAAGTGTTGTACCGGTCTCGGCTTCATAGGCGCGGCGAATGTATAACGCCGTGATTCCGCCTAAGGTGCGCGCAGAGGTATCGCCCTCAATCGTCGAGGTGGTGATAAGGCCGCCTAAGGTGCCGTCGGTGCGTGCCACTCCGCCGCCTGAAGAGCCCTCTTGTGCCGCCGCCGAGCCGCCAAGCGTGATGACATCGATCGTCGTCGCGACAAAAGTAAAAACCTCTTTTATCGAACCATACACAAGGGTGGGGAAGAGCGCCGACTGCAACTGGCTCGATGAAAGAAATTGTGCCGCATAGGCGCCGATGATGACGGGCTCGAGAGCGTGGGCATCGCCCTCGCCAAGCGGCACATGGGCGAAGATGCTCGGCAAGGATGAAGCGGTTGCACTCCCCGTGATGGCGATAAAAGCGAAGTCGTATTCGCCATTCCCAGTCGGGTCGTCTTTAGTCAGAATGTCGGCGTTTTGTGCGACCCACGAGGGCGGGAGGAACATGAGGCTCCCGCGATAGAGATCTTTTGCGGGGCTCCCGGCACGTATCATGCACGAGACCTCAAGCGCGGGATCGCCGGCGAGCAAAAAGTATTGTGCGATATGCGCATTCGTGATGATGATGCCGCGCGGATCAACGATGACGCCCGAGCCAGAGATCGAGATGATATCACGACGACCGGAGATGCAAAATATGTTGACGAGGGCAGCGCGCAGTGCTTCGGCCGCACTTTCAAATTCGCTCTGTGTGGGTTGTACGGCAACCGCGACCGGCTGTGATGCAGGCGGTTGAGAGATCGGGGTCGTAGCCGCAGGTTGTGCGGGCTCGACAAACGGCGATGCTTCGACAACTGGCTCGCTCGCTGTCGGCACGTCACCCCAAACAACTTCTTCATCCGTTACTGTCTCAATCGTGTTTTGGGTAGGCGGGGCAGTGGCCACCCTCGGCGCGTTATACACGCTTGCGCTAAGCGCGATGACGATGGCGAAAACTATTGTCGCCCACAAATACAGCGGCATGCTCCTACGCTACCTCAAAAATGGTATCCTCGCGAGTAAGCGGGATTAGTTTAATGGTAGAACGTCAGTTTTCCAAACTGAGAGCGGGAGTTCGATTCTCCCATCCCGCACATGGAGCCGTTGGCTGCGCGCTTGAGGCCGCAAACCCTCGACGAAGTCGTGGGGCAAGAGCATTTGGTAGGGGCGGGTAAACCTCTTCGCGTTGCGATAGAGAAAAAGCACCTCTTCTCATTCATCCTTTGGGGTCCGCCGGGCTCTGGCAAGACGACTATCGCGCGCATTTATGCGCGCGCACTCGATGCCGAACTTCACGAGCTCTCGGCGGTCTCTGCGGGCAAAGAGGACATCAAGAAAATTGTTGGGAGTGAGAAGGGGCGCAATGAAATCGCGATGTTTGAGAAACCGAAACTCCTTTTTCTCGACGAGATCCATCGTTTCAATAAAGCACAGCAGGATTTTCTCTTGCCGTATGTCGAAAACGGTGTTCTCACCCTGATCGGCGCTACGACCGAAAATCCGAGTTTCGAGGTGATACCTGCTTTGCTTTCGCGCTGCCGAGTATTCGTGCTCGAGCCACTCTCTGAAGAAGCGCTGAAAGCAATCGTAAAGAGCACAAAAATTAAAATAGATGCAAAAACTTTTGATTGGCTCCTTGGGTACGCAAATGGCGACGCACGTAAAGCACTCGGAATGCTTGAGGGTGCGCAGAGTTTGTATGGAAAAGTAGATGTCGAAACCTTGAACAAAGCGCTTGAGTCGCCGCACCTGCGCTACGACAAAAAAGGCGAGGAGCATTATGACACCATCAGTGCATTTATTAAAAGCATGCGTGCCTCGCAGCCTGATGCCGCCCTCTACTACCTCGCACGCATGGTCGAAGCAGGGGAGGACCCTCTTTTTATCGCGCGCCGCATGGTCGTTTTCGCTTCAGAAGACATCGGCCTTGCACAACCAACTGCGCTTGTGGTCGCAAACGCCGTATTTCGCGCCTGCGAGACGATCGGTTACCCTGAATGCGCCATTACGCTCGCTCACGGCGTTGCGTACCTCGCGCAGTGTAAGAAAAATCGTAGCGCGTATGACGCGTTGCGGTCAGCGCAAGCCGATGTGCAGGCCTTCGGTAATCTCCCCGTCCCCAAAAAACTCCGCAACCCTGAAACGAAATTCATGAAGGATTTGGATTATGGAAAAGGATACGAAATGTATGGCGATACGGAGTCGCTATTACCGGAAAAGCTAAAGAAAAAGAAGTATTTGTCCGCCGAAGGCGGATCCGCCTCTGGCGGAAAATAAAATAGCGGGTTCCTTTTTAGGGGAACCCGCTCCATACGTTATAAGACTGTAGAAAACTAGAGTCAGCCTGACGATATTGCACAATGATGTTTGGCGGAGAGACCAAAGTCTCTCCGCCCCGCACTCGACTGAAGTTCGACTTTGCTGCAGAATAACGAAGAATGCGACACGCCACCTGTCTGCACTCAAAAATGTGGCAGGAAAGACCAAGTCCTTCTCCGCCCCGAACTGAAGATTTGAGAACGAACAGCAAACCCTGCGACACACGACCCAACGGTACCAAGCAGGGTGAATGGCGGAAAACTGTAGTTCTCCGCCCCTAAGTTCACCTGAGGGGACCTGACGCAACTTGAAGCAAGTGAGCTAAACCCGACAGGATGTACGACGGAGATTTCTCTCCGTCCCGCACGTGAAGTACAGGATCTCCCTGAAGGCGTTCTGAATCATTGGCGAAGTGCTGACGAGGGTGACTTTGACTCGCGTCTTCGTCTTGTTGCTTGATTTCATTTCATGGTGTCTCCTCAAAGAGTTTCTGTTTCGTCCTTTCGGACTCATCAGGGAAGATACACATCCTCCGACAGTTGGCGAGGAAACCGAAGTTTCCTCGCCCCGAACAATAAAGAACAATGATTTACCCAACTGAACGACGCGGCAGGACAGTGCAAAGCGATGAGAAGGAATATTTCTACTCCTTCTCATCCAGTACCTTTGAGCATCTCAGTGGACAAGACATAACTCTGCAATGCTCTACGACAACAACTTCATCGCGTCCTTCACGCATTCGTCGAGAGTCGAGTTGCCGCGATACGCGGGCTCGAGCCAAGAGGGAAGCGCTCCAAACGCGAAGCGCCGGAACTGCTGTGAGATGAGGAAGGTGACCCCGAGGTCGGTTTCGGAACGAATGTTCCGTCCCCGCACTTGGAGCAACTCCACCATCACGCGCCAATTCCAGAGCGCCCACCGCCGATTTCGGAAGCGCCGCTCCTCAAAGACCGTTTGTGGGTCGTTGGGGCGCGGATAGCCGGGCCGAAGGTAGAAGATGACCGGTGCCATCTGTTTCGGGAGGTCGATACCCTCGCCGAAGTTAGCCATGGTGCCGACCAAGCATTCGCCCTCGCCCTTTTGGAAGCGAAAAGCGCATTCGCGAGCGGTGACTCCCTCTCCGTAGGAGAGAACGTCAAGACCTTCTTCTCCGGCGAGCATCAGGAACTTCTGCCGCTCGGCGTTTGACACGACGATGATCAACGAACGCATCCCCTTTCGCGCGAATTTCTTCGCGGTCTTGGCGATGAGCCGCAAGCTTCTCGTCTTATCCTGCTTCCCGCATTTCGCGGTCGCAAGATTTGCCGTATCGGTAGGCATATAGATTCGCGCGTTCTCCACCGGGAATCCGGAGGGGATTGACGCGAAGGTTCCCTTGATACCGGTCTCGAACTCGAAGAGTTCGGGGTCCGATATCGTCGCCGAGTAGGCGAGCGTGTGCTCCGGCAGCATCTTCTTGATCAAGGGAACCACATAGTAGTCCTTGACCACGATTTTGTACTGCACCTTGTCGTGCTCGCCCATCTCCGTTTTGCCGTACGCGAAGATAAATGAAAGGGGCGGTCGCTCCTTGGTCGCCATCGTGAACGAGAGCGCGTACCTGAAGCGGCGCACACTCCGCGCGATGTCCTCGACTTGCTTGATGACCTCACGGTCAGCCTTCTTGTCGAGTTTACCCTTCGCGATCGCCCGGCGGACTTCGCCTTCGAGCGCGTCAGTATTAACCGCAGAGAGTGTTTCGTAGAGACGCTGGATTTGCTCTTCTTCGAGCAGAGTCTCCTTGCCCATCGCGTAGTGCTTTACCGTGCGCTTCATGCTCGCGAGGAACGCCGAGAGCTTCGCGCATTGGCGAGGATTCACCTCGTCGAGCACATCCACCGCTCGTTGAACCTTCCAGTCGGTGATCTCCGTCTGGAGAACCGAGCGGATGGACTGTGCCATGCGATGCGCCTCGTCGATGACGACCCCTACCGGCGTAAACTCTTTCGAGAACAGAACCGAGTAGAGAAAGAAGGCGTTGGTGCAGACGATGATGCCGGGATTCTTCTTTGCTTCGTACTTCTGTTTGAGGTACGCGCAAGGCTTCGCCCCGGCCGTATGCGTCTTCCCAGTCTCCTGGTCCACCCTGTGCGGGCAGTCCGTGAGCATTGAGCAGGGAATTTCGTCCGCCTTGAGGTCCTCGTCCTTGTAGTAGAAGCACGGGTGCTCGTTGCGGCCGTAGACGACATTCACCTTCGGATAGAGCGTATGCACCTGTTCGACAAGCGCCTTGTTGGGCGCGATGTAGAACAGGTGACCGCCGAAATTCCGTTCTGCCTTCAAACGCTTTTCGAGCGCCGAAAGATAGGTGATGCCGACAGCGGTTTTACCCGTGCCGACTGGTGATTCGATGATTGCCTTACCTTCGACGCCCCTGAGTTCTTCAAAGGCGATCTTCTGGCCGTCTCGCATAACGCGGTGACGATCGTACGGGAATGACCCCATGAGATCGAGATTTTTCATCTGGATTTTCCCTCTGATGGTTCGGTGGTTCGTACTCAAAGAACTTCTGTTTCATCCTTTCGGACTCGTCAGCCAGGAAACACATCCTGGGACAGTTGGCGGGAGAATCTTGGTTCTCCCGCCCCATACACTAGTAGGCAGTGCGCCTGTTGGGCGTACAAAACCAGACTAGATATTTTGGCGAAGATTTCTCTCCGCCCATTACCACACCCTGTTTAACTTTGCTCAACGCCACGGTGCTGAACAGTGGCAAAAGAGTAGCGAGCAGATTTCTCAGCTCGCCCAGGACCATACGCTACGGGACTCTGTTGGAGAGGATCTAACTCGACGCTACTCAATGTTATTAAAGAACTTCCGATTTCGTC
>MFLS01000002.1:15191-19937 GCA_001781625.1 Candidatus Kaiserbacteria bacterium RIFCSPHIGHO2_12_FULL_56_13 | reverse complement strand
CGCCCAGTACTGTAGTAAGCGTCGTCGCACGGTACATCAGTGCACCTGACCCTAAAGAAATGACGAGAAAAACTTTCCTCGTCCCACACGGTGCAATGGGACGCTGTACTGAACGCAGCGTGGCTCAAGAGGAATGCTTGGCAAGAATCTCCTCCTTGCCCCAAACCAAAGTTTGACTGACTCCACGGCACGACGCTCAACCTGACTGCATGGATGTGTACATAACAGCGGCGGCAATCTCTTGCCGCCCCGAACCTGACGAAACGGCGCAGAACACCGCGACACATATCTCTGGCGGGCTTTATGGATGTCAGGAATGGTTCGCCATTCCTGACCAAAACCGGTGCGCACCATGCATTACGACACTTTGCCGTGGCACACGCCAAATATTAAAGAACTGCTGTTTCGCTCTTTCGAGCTCATCAGGGAAGATACACATCTCCCGACAGTTGGCGAGGAAACCGAAGTTTCCTCGCCCCGCAGACGAACGCACAATCGTGTAGCGTTGGTGACCGGTCTTCACAACACCGAGCCACAGTGATGGCGGAATCAGAGTTCCGCCCCAAACTCTTGTTTACTACAGTCAGCAGAAGTGAGCCTGACTGCTCCTGACCGGAAGATTGGCAGAGATTCTCACTCTGCCCCAAACCAGAGTTAAGCGTACTGCACGCAAGCTAAGCCGACTGAACGGTACTCTACAGAATTATGTCGGGTAAGGTTACCTACCCGCCCCATACGCCAGGACAGACTACCCAACCGAACGCGACCTAGCTCTTGGCAACTTCACTATGCAGAATGAAATGCCGCACTCAAATCGGTCGACTCTAGGAGTTCCTTAAGCTCAAAGAGGTCGGTTCCGACCCGAAAGGTGACCGTGATGAATTGCAAGGCATCAGAAGCTGTGCAGGTCATCTCGAGCCGGCGGCCTTTCTGAATGCACCGAACACCGATGTGGGTCCACGGGTGTCCGCCTTTCGCGCAGACGATGCGGCCGAGATCGATCTCGACCACATCCTTGCGCTCTACGAGTTGGTTCACGAGTGTCCAGGCGGCCCGTATGACCGTCTGGTGCTTGCCGAGCTTCGCGTGCGCGTACACATGATAGGAGTGCGCGCCGCGATCAAGACCGTCTTGCATAAGCGACATGCTTCCCTCCCTTCGCTGATATTTGTCAAGAGATATAGAACTCTTGAACCGGACTTGGCATAGGATTTGGGTACCATTCTGGGCTGGAGCGCACCCTACGTGACCGGAGAAGCAGATTGTTGTACTGGATAAAAAGAACTTCTGTTTCGTCCTTTCGGACTCATCGGGCGAAGTGCACACTTCGCGACAGTGGCGGGAAGTTCCTTTCAGAACTCCCCGCCCAACACTGGAGTTTATTTGACGACGGACTACGACAGACTAGTGCACCCTTGTGCAGAGTGGCACGCCGGAAGTAACGGCGGCGGGACAAAAGGTCCCGCCGCCCATGACATTGCACGGACGCTACGACATATCGCGCTAGTTAAGCGAAATGTGCATTGCCGGTTTACGCCGCCGCCGCGACCTCCTCGGACTTCTCCTCGACCACCGCCCACTTGGCGATGCGGAACCGGCCGAAGGAGCCCTTCTTGCGGTGATCGCCGATGCCCGACTGCCGGCCCGCCTCTTCGAAAAGCTGGCGAACCTGCTCGAGCTTCACGCCGCCGGCGTGGTTGATCTCGATCTCCACCTCGACCTCCCACTTGGCGAACTTCGGCCGGATGACGCACATGGCGCCACCGGTCGCGGGGTTCACCGCGCGCCGCTTGTCGACGATCCACGACTTCTTGTCCTGGTCCTTGAAGGCCAGGAACTCGTTGTTGATGGTGAGAAAGCCCGGGAGAATCGACATCTCGGCGTTGGTGAAATTCTTCTTGCCGTCGAACTTCACAAATTTGCCGGCGTGCACGAGGGCAGCGAAGAGGCAATCGGCCGGGAAACCGAACTCGTCACCGGGACCATGATAGCGCGCGAGCTCCGCCCGCTCTTCATAGGTCATTTCCTTCAGATTGGGCTTCGTGAGCTTGCCCGAGCCGCCGGGGAGCCCGTCGAGGGCAACTTCGGACAGCGCGTTCTGGAGCATCGGTTGGCGGGATATCAGAGTGATGGCAATGATGGAAATGGCATTCCTGCCGCCTCCAGCCATCTTCCTCGCCGCCGGCTTGCCGGTGTCGAGAGCGGTGACATTGCTTCCGGTCTTGCCGGTCGTCTTGGTCGTCTTGGCCATGTGGCCACCTCCGTAGATGTAAGAACGGAATACCCACACACCAGAATGGCATGTGGGCTCCTAAAGTCGAGGTTAGCACTACATTGACGTACTGTCAAGAGCCTTTCATAGATACAGAAAAGGGCGGTTCTGACCGTAGTCAGAACCGCCCTTGTTTAGTGAATCCGTTGACGAACGATCGAGAGCTCGACCTGTGCATCCGGATTATCCGGTTTACAGGCAGGACATCTCTTGGTGAAGGTGAGAATCACGTTGTAAACCCCTGTGGCAAGACGCTTGTCGAGTCTCCTCGCGAGCGGCTTGGTCAAGAATTTTCGGAGCGTATCTTCCGCGACCGGATACGTTTTACCGCATGCGGTGCATCGGAAGAAGAACCAGTTCGGAGGAGGAATGGTTGTGTGAATCATGCCGCCCTCCTCACCAGCCGCGAGCGAAGCTCGCGCGCGACCCGGCCAGCAAGTGTCGGCACGTCCGCGACATCCTCGGCGTCGACGAGCAAATCGGCCTTGCACACATCCTTGTTGGGATCCATGGTGAGATCGATCGTCACGACGATGCCCTGAAACTCAAAGAACCCATCAACCTTGTGTATCTCGTCGAGCGCGGAACGCACGGCGGTGAAGAACGCGACCGGAGACCCAATCTGTGCGCTCACTTCTCTCTCGAGACGAGCGACAAAGGGAGTCTTCGTGCGCGGCTGGTTCTTGCGAACCACTTCCACAGCCTCCTTCCACCGCAGATGACCGCGGTAGGGAGCGTTACAGCGTCCGAGCTTCTCTTCTTCGAAGAGATGGCCGGTATATCCGTCGTTAAAGCGGCTCATGGCCACCTCCTTGTTTAATGGGTTAAAAGTTCAGTTAACTAAAATCTGGTTTAGCATATATGAACCGATTTGTCAAGCCCATTCGGGTATAAAGCAAAAGCGCCCTTTTGGGCGCTTTTGTGAAGTTTCTGAAAAATACTTTTACTTCACTGCTTCCTTGAGGGCCTTGGCAGGGCGAAACTTCGGAGTACGGGTTGCAGCGATCTGAATAGAGGCGCCCGTGCGCGGGTTGCGGCCCGTGCGCGCGGGGCGCGCTTTAGCAACGAAGATGCCAAGCCCGGCAACAGAGACCTCATCGCCTCCCTTGAGGGCCATGGTGATGGACTCAATGACCGTCTCGACGGCGCGCTCGGCGTCGGCACGAGTCGTCCCAAGCTTCTCCTGCACCTTGCCTGCAATGTCTGCTTTATTCATAGAGAGAGTTTAGCTAGTAAAACCCGTGCCGAACGGTAGGCGGGGTATGGAGACAAGTATAGAAAATGGCTTATTTTGTGCAACTCACCCCCTAACTACCGAGCAAACTCCACCACACGATGCTCGCGGATCACGTTGACCTTGATCTCGCCCGGATATTTAAGCTCTTTTTGGATGCGTTCCGCAATATCACGCGCCATCTTGTGTATTGCAAGATCAGAGACAAGCCCGGGATTAACGAAAACCCGTATCTCCCGCCCAGCAGAAATTGCATACACCTTCTCAACGCCCTCGAAACCGCCTGCAAGGCGCTCGAGATCACCGAGCCGCTCAAGGTAGCGCTCGACGGTGTCGCGTCGCGCTCCCGGGCGCCCGGCTGACACCGCATCTGCGACCTGCACAATGACTGATTCGGGCGTCTCGTAGGGGAACTCTTCATGGTGCGACTGCATCGCCTGGATAACGCGTTTATCAATACCAAATTTCTCGAGGATCCTGCGCCCGATCTCAACATGCGTACCCTCAACCTCATGATCGACAGCCTTGCCAATATCGTGGAGAAGCGCCCCCAGCTTCGCGACATGAACATCAGCACCGAGCTCAGCTGCCAAAACGCCAGCGATGTGCGCCATTTCGATAGAGTGAGTAAGTACATTCTGCCCGTAGCTTGTACGAAAGTGGAGGCGCCCGAGGAGCGCGATAAGTTTCGGGTCGAGCCCCACAATGCCAACCTCATAGCAGGTCTCCTCGCCCTTCTTTTTTATCGTCTCACTCACTTCCGCGCGCGTCTTTTCAACCGTCTCTTCGATCTTCGCGGGCTGAATACGGCCTTCAGCAATGAGTCTTTCAAGGGCGATCTTCGCGATGTGCCGACGCAGAGGGTCGAATGAGGAGAGGGTGATCTTGAGTGGCACGTCGTCGATGATGACATCGACGCCAGTCGCACGCTCGAAGGCCTTAATGTTGCGCCCTTCTTTGCCGATCACCTTGCCCTTCATCTCTTCAGAGGGGATCGAGACCGCAAGCGACATCACCTCGGCATTGACCGCGTTCCCCAAGCGATGGATCGCTGAAGTGAGAATGGCGCGCGCTTTATCTTGGAGACGCTCGTGACCATGCGCGTCAAGTTTTTGGAGACGTAGCAGGATCGCCTCTTCATGTTTGCGCTCAATTTCTTCAAAAAGTTCGCCGCGTGCTTTCTCTGCCGAGAGATTCGCCGTGCGCTCAAGGATCTTGATGCGCTCGGCAATCAAGGTCT
>MFLS01000002.1:0-15180 GCA_001781625.1 Candidatus Kaiserbacteria bacterium RIFCSPHIGHO2_12_FULL_56_13 | reverse complement strand
CCTTTTGATCGAGGTCTTGCTGGCGTTCGTCAAGCAATCCCTCGCGCTTCACGAGACGCTCTTCTGTTTTATTGACTCTCTCTTCGCGCTCTTCAATCGGGGCAAGCCGCTCCGACTCGATCACTTTCGCACCATACTCGGCGTCGGCAATGATCTTGGCCGCCCTCTCCTGCGCGGTGAGCATTTTTTGCTTGATCTCGAGCTCCAAAGAGCCGCGCTGCCCGAGCGCGATAAGCCAGCGAAGCACATAGCCAAGCAAGATGCCGCCTGCGCCCGAAAGCGCAAGCAACACCAAAATAATTTGCAGAGACATACGCCCGTTTCATTAATCCCCAATAAAGGGAGCACTAAAGCAAATAAAGTGAGGGTGCGGTCAGTCAACCGTATTGATCGTCTCAGTTTTCAGCCGTATCTCAATACTAGCACAGACCTGACTATTGACAATATCTGGAGATGGATTACAATATCAATGTTCTTTGTTCTTGCCAAATCTATCCCTATCTATCTCTTTCTATTGCTATCGGTAAAACACACCTATATATAGGTGTGCGGGCGCGGGGCTTTCTTGAATTTTCTTGGACTTTCTAAAGACTTTAGAAACTACTGAAATCTTGAACGGAGGGAGGCGAAGGTAATGATAATGACACTCACAAGGAGATAAAGGGCGCTGACCCATTGAAAGACCTGCTCGGGGTAGGGGGAGAAAAGGTCGCCGCCTCCCGGCTCTGGGTAGAAAGCAAAAAGGAGCGCGGCGAGCGGCACAAACCATATCGCGAACCTCCTCCACGCCCCCCACGCGCGCGGAACAAAATATAAGATGACAAATACTATCGCCAGCGCCCCCATGCCGTAATAAAGCCCTTTACCCAATCTAACCAATAACTCGCCAGTAGACCCGGCCTGCAAATCCGCATGTAAAATCAAGTAGCTAACACCAAGACCGAGTAGTGAGAGCCCGAGGCCGATGAGAGTTTGTTTTTTGTTGCTCATGCTTGATAAATTATAGCGCATTTTCTAATTGCTCGAGCAAGAGCAAGATTTCTTCGACATCGGCGTCAGAAAGTTTACCCTTCTCCTCGTTCTTGACGATCTTTTTTTCAAGATTCATCAACACCCGCACGGTCTGTTTATCTTTTTGCTTCGCAATCTTCTTCTCCAGCTTCTGCACCTTTTTTAAAAGGCGTTGTTTGAGGTTCTTTTTCACATCAAGAACTTCGATTTTTGCCTTGAGGAGAGCAATGATCTGCTCGATCGAGGGTTCAGTGCCATCTGGGACAGCAATAAGATCAGTGTCCCCGTCTCCGTTTATGTCTATCCCTATCTCGGTAGTCTCGGGGGTGGCACTGTCAACAACAAAAGTAGCGTTTGTCCCGGGAGAAACGGGCATTTCAGAATAGGAGGCGAGAAATGTCTCTGCGTCGTTCGCAAAATTAGCGATCTCGACCGTTGTGGGACCAGTGCCAATACCTCTAAAGGTGGCTGTATATAAGCCCTCGTTAGGGAGGAAGATGTATTGACTCTCGCCGAAGGAGAGGAACGAGCTACCAGGGATATCTTCGGTGACCGAAAGAATCTCTGCCTCTAGATCTTGATCGAGGTTAATGCCTGTAAAGTTGTCATTTTGATCGCGGACGCCAAGAATAACCGGCGAATGTGTACTTATAACTAGTTGAGCCCCGATCTCAGACGTTTCCGGTTTTGTACTGGTTAGATAATTTATACTATCGATAGTGTCGTCATTGATAACTAATCGAACAGTTTCTTGCACAGGAATGACACTTAACAGGTCTCTGTGTTGATTGCTATGGTTCAGATTTGTATTGTAGTGGAAAAGGTCAACATAGTAGCTTTCTGCAAGTTCTGTTGAAATTGCACTGGGGTACACAACCGTTTTATCGCCTTCGGCGGTTTTTATTACGCCGTAACTCGGCAAAGAATGTCGATTTAAATATTTGATTGCTTTCACGGTCTGAAGACCCCACCCGGCGATTTGGACAGTGCGGATCGCTGCGGGGATTTCGTAATTGTCGTAAACCGTGTGGAAATCAGCAGCGTTCTCTGTCAAATCACTCCGTAGCACTTCGGGGATTCGGATGATATTTAGATCCGGTTTTGAACGCGGCACGCCCGTGCCAGTTACAAACTCAACAAACTCGGTGTACGAGTCGACGGTGTCGTCCCAGTATTCGCGCCACGTATCAGTAAATGAAGCCGCGGAGTCAAACGCAATGACCGGATCACTGACCTCCTCAAAATAGCGTGGGGAGGGGAGGAGGTCGTACGCGCTTTGAAAATTCTGCGCGACAGTTCGCGAAGTCGCTGGGTTCACGATAAATATATCGGCGAGAATTCCCATACTGTCGCCGTGAAGAAGGGCGACTACGGCCTGCGGAGTGCCTAGCTGCGGCGCACCGACCATGATGAACGAATCAATGAGACTTTCTTTGCCTTCGCTTTCGAGCTTTTTAATAAGCGCCTTGCCGACGAGACCGCCCATCGAATGGGCAACGATAACGACTTTGCCAGAACTCGCCTGTGCCGCGAGCTCTTCAACCACCGCAATGGGGTCAATATGCCCGCCCGGCGTCTCGATGCCATCAGTAATGACTTGTTCGGGAGAGAAACGCCAATCGTAGGGGAGCGACTCCCACGCTGCGACCGTATCGTCTGCGACTAAGCTGTCCGCAAACGAGGTAAAACCGCTGTAAATCGGCGTGCCGTAAAAAGTCTCGACCAAGCCATCTACTACAACTGGATTTTCGCTCACCCCCTCGCTCGTGAGCGCAAGTCGCGACACATCGTCACTCCAAATTGCGGGCGGCCAGACTGTATCAGCACCGATTTTCAGCTCGCTCCCCTTAAGACCGGGGATGAGAAGCATGTTGGGAAGAGCGGGGCCGCTGTTTGCGCCGACCAACGTAAAGGCGAGGTCGGCGAGACCGCCCGCATTCGTCGCGCCACCCGGATAGGTATCGATGGCTGACCCGTATATACGAAAAGAGCCGCCAGAATTTACCGCATAGTTGCGAACGACAAAGTAGTAGTAGCGCGACGGATTGAAATCAAAACCGCCGGAACTCTCGAGCTCGATTGAGAGCAGCACATCCGTTTCAACACCTGCGGTGCCCAACGGAGTAAGCGTGAAGTGGTTGTTGTTCGAGACTCCAGAACAATGGAGATATGCAGGATCACTGCAAGTTACAATTGAGATCCCAAAGTTTGGACCATAGTAGATCGAGCGGGTGAATCGAATGGGGAATGAGGCGTCGGTCAGATGCCCGGAGAGGCCGGTGCCAAGATATTGAGTCCAGCCGCCATTTGAGTGCGGCGGATCGGAAGTCAGAGTGTCGTGAACATTTTGCACGACATCGGCACGCGCCGCGAGCGGATTACAAACAAAAAAGACAATAGCCGCGGCGAACAAAAACGTGTGCTTATTCTGCGGCAGGTTCATCGGAGATGCCGAAGTGGAATTTAAGGGAAGAGGTGATGGCGTCGCGTTGGTGAGAGGGGAGGCGTTTCCAGTCCTTGTGTTTTGCTAAGAATTTCTCTGCGATGTCGTAGTGATGCGAACCCATGCCAGAGCTCGTGTCAGTCTTGCTCTCCACATGCTCTATCGCCTCGCTCATAATGCCCTTCGCACGTTCAAGCTCGGCATGGTCGAAACCGTGCTGATAGCGCAGATCGTGGCGGACGCTCCTGTCAAAGTTATTTGGGGTGAGTCGTTTATTACTCATACGCTTGGTATAGTACCACTCCATGAAAGCGAAGAAGTCATTGGGTCAACATTTTTTAATGCACCCGCGTATCGCTGAGCGCATCGCAGACACTGCAAAGCTCACAAAAGATGATGTGGTGTTTGAGATAGGGCCCGGCACCGGGGTGCTGACACGCGCGCTTTTAGCGCGCGCGAAAAAAGTCATCGCGGTCGAAGCCGATGCCGAGCTCTACGCAAAACTCGCGGCCGACTTCGCCCCAGAAATCGCGCGCGGGCGGCTCATTCTTACCAAAGAGGACATTCGCGCCACGAATATTGGTACCTTGCTCAAAGATTATGTCGTTGTTGCCAATATCCCGTATTACCTTACGGGCGAAATCTTGCGACTCTTCTTAGAAGCGCCGAATCAGCCGCGGACGATGACTCTGATGGTGCAAAAAGAAGTGGCAGAGCGCATCGCGCGCTCAAAGAAAGAGAGCGTTCTTTCGCTCTCGGTGAAGGCCTATGGCACGCCGAAGTACGAATTTACCGTACCGCGCGGCGCGTTTGTGCCTGCCCCTAAAGTTAACTCGGCCGTGCTCTCGGTTCGCGACATCTCGCGCAAACATTTCGCAACGGCGACCGAAGAAAAGCGCTTTTTTGAGCTTATTCACGCCGGGTTCGCTCATAAACGCAAAAAGCTCGCGAACAATTTGCAAGAAATAGACGTTGCGGTACCGCTTGCTCTCACCACCACACGCGCTGAAGATCTCTCGCTTGCGCTCTGGCTTGCCCTTATCAAAAAAGGGGGATAGCGAGGCCTTTCCTTATACCCACCCCGAGCGCAAGCGAGGGGTGCTTGGGCGATATAATGTCAACAAACTATCTTGTGGCATCTTTTATAAAAAACTGGAGGATTTTAGCCGCGCTTCTCCTTGCGGGGGGGCTTGTCGCCGGCGCCTATCTTACCGCCGTCTCTACCGCGCACCCGCCGCTTGCCGCCGCATCGACTGAAACCGAGCTTCTCGAGGCAATCGCAACCAAAGATTCGGACGGCGACGGTCTCCCCGACTGGGAGGAATATCTCTACGGCACCGACTCGAACAAAATTGATACCCGCGGTCTCGGCCTGCCCGATGGGGAGGCCGTCGCCAGAGGACTCATCGTCCCTGAAGTGGTCGTCGATCTCCCCCCACCAAGCGGGAGCCAGTCGGCAGTGAGCGACCTTGGCGTGCCCTCTCCTGCGCCAGGATCTCTCACTGCCGCTTTCGCGCGGAACTTCTTCGCCCTCTACCTTTCGGCAAAACAGCAGAAGGGCGGAGCGCTCTCCGAAGAGGATACGGCGGCAATCGCCAAGCAGGCGGTGAGCCAGCTCTCGGGTAGTATCGCCACGACGCCGGAATTTAAGACGATGAACGACCTTGCGGTCGCCGGCACGGGACCGGAGGCCTTGCGCGCCTTCGCCGCTCTTGCCGAGGCAGTCCTCACTGCTCACACAATCGACGCCGCGCAAAGTGAGCTCCTGTATCTTGGAGATATCATCCACGAAGGAGACGCGTCAGCTATCCCGCATCTCCTTGCGATAGCTGAAGGGTATCGCAAGATCGCCGCCGGCCTCTCGGTACTGCCGGTGCCTCAAGAGCTTGCTGGGAGCGTCCTCGCGTTCGTCAACGCGATGGCGCGTATCGGAACCATCGCTTCTGACTTCGCCCGCGTCGAGGGCGATCCTCTCTCGACCATGCTCGCTCTCTCGCAATACCCTGAGACCGTCCTCGCGCTCGGGAACGCTCTCATCGAGATCCACGACTCGTACCGCTCAGGAGGCGTCTCCTTCACGGCAGGAGAAGCTGGGGCTACTTTTGTGAATCTCATCCTAGAAGTGGCGGCCGAGCAGACGCCCCTTACGCCATGAGATACGGCACGAGACTTCTCGCCTTTCTTCTTGCCGTGGTCATTATGACGTCAGCTCCGCTTTTCGTTACTCCACCCAAGGCTTATGCGCAATTTGCTGTCGTCGAAACGGGTCCTCAACTTATCAAAAACACGATCACCTCGATAGCCGCCGTCTCAAGCGCTGCGTCGGAACTCGCTCTTCAGATCAAAAACTATGTGCTTGACCCTTTGGCCTTCGTACTCTCGGGGAACTTACTGCGCTCTATCACGGCTGGCGTCATCGATTTCATCAACGGCAACAACAGCACTGGCCGGCCGCTCTTCGTCCAAGACCTGCGCGGCTACTTACTTGCCGCAAGCGATGTGCAGGCGGTCGCCTTCTTTAACGAATTCAACAACTCGAACTCTCCGTTTGCGCCCGCGATCCTCTCCTCACTCCGCACAAACTACCTCCAGAGAACGAGCGCGACGGGCTTTTGGTCGGCGAACCGCTCGACCCTGCCGCAGTACTCGGCCTCTCCAAGCGCGTTCATTGCCGGTGACTTTTCGCAAGGCGGATGGTCAGCATGGTTCGCACTCACGACCCAACCGCAAAATAATCCCTACACCTTTTACTATCGCGCGCAAGCCGAGCTTGCCGCGCGTGTAGAGGGTGCGACGACGAATCTCTTGAATGAGCTCGCGTGGGGTGAGGGCTTTCTCTCGTGGTGCGGCGACCAGGCCTCGACTGGCGGTACAACTGGCTCGTCGACCGGCATCGAAGAGGTCGCCATCACCTCGCCCTTAAATTGCACGAAAGCCGACGGCACTCCGGGCACTATCAAGACGCCCGGCTCGGTGATCCGTAACGCTCTTGATAAGGTCCTCGGCGCCGACATCGACAAGCTCGTCGATCTCGGAGACGCGGGCACCGAAATAAACGCCATATTCGAGAATCTCGCCACGGTCATACAGGTGGGGAGCTACGGCGCCTCTCTCCTTGGCGGCAACGGCTCGGGCGGCCTCTTCGGGGTTTCGCAATCGACGGGCGCCGCGCCGATCGCCCCCCTCGATCAATACCGCAACCAACCAGGGTACTTCGGCGTTACCGAGACGACCATATCGCAGAACGCGGGTTCGATTACTGCGGCCTCGGACACGCTCGTGACCCGCATCAACAAATATGAAGCGGCATTGGTGAAGATCGAGAATGCCGCGAAAGCGGCTCAATCAGCCGTAGCGAACGCGAGTTCCTGTCCGACCGTCGCGAACCAGAGGAGCGCCGCGGAGGGAGAGGTACAAGAAGTGCTCGACCAAGCGGCCGCCGCGAAGGCGCGCATTGCAAGCGCGCGCGCCTTCGCGGCGCAAAACCCGCCGACAACTGGTTTTGCAAATAATATCGAGATCCTCCTCAACGCCTTCCCGACCACGATTGATGTCGCAGAGGCCGAGGGAGAAGCGACGAAGACCAACGGCGCATTCGCCGCGGGAGGAGCATCGCTCAAGGTCACGGGCGGCACCACGCTCGACCGCATGAATCTCATCGAGAAGAACGCGAGCCTCGCCTGCTCCCCCTTCCCCTTCATATGATGCACGCTCGTCTCATCGCTTTGCCAGTCATCGTGCTCGCCATGAGTAGTATCGTGCTCGCCATGCCTACTGTTCCAACTGCTTTTGCGCAAGAGGTATGCTTCAACGAAAATCAAGAGACTATTCCGTGCGTCCAAGCGCCAACGGGTACTGGGGAAGTCCCCACGCGCGCGCAGAACGCCGGGCAAGGCGTTGACGCTGACCTCTCAAAGATTTTCGGTCCCGTAATGGGCACTATCATGTCGCTGTTCGCGTGGCTTATGGCCGCCGCGGGTGTCCTCCTCAACATCAGCGCCTACCACACCGTCATCCAGATGGGCGACTATGTGAACGGCCTCTCGGCCGTGGGCGAGGTGTGGAGTGTCATGCGCGACATCGGCAATATCATCCTTATTTTCGGCTTTCTCGCGATCGGCATCACGACGATCCTCGGCGTTAAGTGGTATGGCGGCGGCACCAAAATGCTCCCCATGCTGCTCGTCGCGGCAGTCTTTCTCAACTTCTCGCTCTTCATCACGGAAGCGATCATTGATGTTGGCAATGTCTTTGCGACGCAATTCTATGCACAGATCAACGGCGGGGAGCTCTCGACCTCGCAACAGCTGGGGAATATCGGCGGCGATAGCGGCATCTTGAGCATCCAACACGAGGGCATTTCAAACACCATCATGCAGTCAATCGGCCTCCAGACTCTCTACAACATCAATGGCGGCAAAGAGATTGGCTTGTCCAATTGGGATTCAAAAACGATGTTCACCGGCTTTTTGGGCATCATTCTCTTCACCATCGCGGCGTTCGTGATGTTCTCGCTCGCCTTTGTCCTCATCACACGCTTTGTCATACTCCTCTTTCTCATCATTGTGGCGCCGATCGGATTTGCAGGACTTGCGGTCCCTAAGCTCTCCGGGGTTGCAACGATGTGGTGGAACAAGCTCTTCCAGCAGACCCTAACTGCGCCGATCCTCCTCCTCATGCTCTACATCGCTCTCAAAGTCATTACGAGCCAACAATTCTTTGCTGGGTTTGGCGGCGGAGAGCGCGGGGTCGCCCAGGCCGCTTTTCGTGATGTGCTCTCAAACCCCACGACCGCGACTGTCGCGAACTTCGGGAACATCCTCCTCTCCTTCATTGTAGCGATGGGCCTTTTGATGGCCTGCGTCATTTTCGCAAAGCAGCTGTCCGCCTTCGGCGCCTCGTGGGCGACCCGTATGGGCGGCCGTCTCTCCTTCGGTGCCATATCGCTTGCCGGCCGCGGCACACTTGGCCTCGGAGCATCTGCTCTCCTTACCAACAAGCGCATGCAGTCGTGGGCAGAGGGGACTGGGGCTGGCGCACTTGTTGCTCGTCAACTTGTGCGCGCCGGGAGAGCTACTGGTGCGCGTACCTTTGACGCAAGGAATATGAGCCTTGTGAAAACAGGCTTCGGCGCGCTTGGCGTTCAGGCGGGAGAAGGAGCAAAACTCACCGGACAACAAATGTTTGACAATCGTCTTGGATACAAACAATACCAGGAGGCGCGTCGAAAAGAACAAGAAGGATTCGTGGCCGCACGGCGTGAAATGGCATTCAAAGACTCCCAAAAAAGCATGCGCGAAGCAGAAGAGGCGTATCAACAGGGCAGTATTACCGCAGCAGAGCGCGACGCCCTTATTGAGCCCCATGAGCGCGTGGTTGCTCGCGAACTCAATTCAATGTCAAGTAAACAGATTGTTGAACTGCAAGGTATTAAAGATGGTGTCGCAACGCTGGCGCGCAACCTATCGCCTGAGAAGTTCGAAGACGTCATGAAGAGTGACCAGCTTACTGACGTTCAGAAGACTCGCTTGCGTGAAGGACGATTCCGCTCTCTGAATGACGCCATCGCTTCAGGCAATCGAGAAGAAGTTCGACGCTGGTCGGTTAAAGATTTGTCCGTTGCCTCATCAGACATCTTAAGGGATCCCGCACGCACTGACAAATTTGTCTCCCTTATGTCTGACGATCAATTCGATACCTTGGTCAAGAATGACAAGTTAACAAGGGCCGAGCAACAACAGCTGCGTAACTACAGTTCGTCTGGCCGCATCGCAAACTTCATTGAATTTGTGCGTGGGCGCCCGTCTAACGCAACGCTGATACCGGCAGGCATGACTCCCGCCGGGGCTGAAGTTGAGGTGCGCGGCCGCGTAGCGGTCATGAGTGAAAAGAAGGTGGCGAAACTTCCCGTGTCCGTCCTTACTGACCGGACCGTAGCCGAAACCTACACACCTCGAAATCTTGCGGCCATTATGGCGGAAGGCAAACTGAACCCCACGGAGGTCGGGCGCATTACCACACTTATACGCAGTCCTGCACATCCGCACTTTGCAGCAATCGATCAATACCTGAATCCAGCGACAAACCCAGTGGCTGCTGCGTACTGGCGATAACTACTTATGAACAAACCCTCGCAAGATCAAGTGGTCAATGCATTCAATCGTCTGCCTGAAGCAATCCGCGAATATCTTTCAGGCCCGGAAACAGGAAAGGTGATGACAGAAATCCAGAAAAAATACAACCTCCATGTCGATACGGCAGGAAAGGTGAGCGAGTGCACCGGGTACCTCTTGCTCGGTCTCATGTCCCCAGCAGAAATGTCTTCAACTCTTGTTACCGACGCGGCACTTCAAGAAGAAGGCGTGCGACAACTCATGAGTGAGATAAATCAGAAGATCTTCGTACCGCTTCAAGCGAGGATGCGTGGGGGAGAGGAACCAGTAAGGGTCGTGCCGCAGGTTGGCGTGCCAAGTTACCAACCCCCGCCAAAGCCGCTCGCGCCACCACTCGTGAGGCCAGTGCAACCGTCTCCTCCACTGCGGCCTCAAGCAATGCCGAGGCCTGTACCGAAGCCGCCGCCAAATTTGCCGGGCGCAACACCCGACCACCTCTTACCTGATCACGAAGCGGAACATATACATGTGCCGACGCCGCAGCCGCCCCTGAACAATTTGTCAAACAAATTGTCAGGCGACCGTCCACAGGACGGTTTAGCCAAACCGTCCGCTGCCTACAACGTCGACCCGTACCGCGAGCCGATAGATGAGAAGTAACTGCTATACTGATTTTGATGGAGTACCAAGTTCCTCAATTCATCGAGGTTGAAGACAAGATCGTCGGTCCGCTCTCTCTGAAGCAATTTATCTATCTTGCGGGTGGCGCGGGGTTCGCCGTCCTTACCTTTTTCTACCTCCCCTTCTTACTGTGGGTCATTGTTGCCGCGCCCGTGGTTGCCCTCGCCCTCGCCCTCGCCTTTTACAAGATGAACGGCAAGCCCTTCATCGAGATACTTGAAGCGGCCTTCTCTTACTACATTAGCGGCAAGCTCTTCTTGTGGCGCAAAGAAGCTAAGCCCGAGGCTAAACTCAACCGCCCCGCAGTCGAGTCGCCCGACGCCCCGCATGGCGGGGCGTCTAGGGGCGGCCCGCGCTTGACGCGCGGCAAGCTCCACGACCTTGCGTGGTCGCTTGATGTCAAGAAAGAGTCGGGAGAAAAATAGAGATATGGCGACCACCACCGCGCAAGCGACGCAGAAGTTCGTCCCGGTCAAGGAGGTCAGGAATGGCACCATCATTCTCAAAGACGGCGGATATCGCGGCGTCCTCATGTGTTCATCAGTCAATTTTGGCCTCAAAAGCATCGACGAGCAGCGCGCCATCATTTCGGGCTTTCAGACTTTCCTCAACACGCTCGATTTTTCCCTCCAGATCCTCGTCAATTCGCGCAAGATGGATATCCGCCCCTACCTCTCTCTCCTTGAGGGAAAGATGCAGGAGCAAAAGACAGAGCTCTTGCGGATACAGCTCCGAGAGTACATTGATTTCATACGCACCTTTGCCGGAGAAGCGAACATCATGACGAAAAACTTCTATGTCATCGTCCCTTATGCCGGCGCACCGTCCGTGAAGATCGCAAAGGCAGTCGGGCTCTTGAGCGGTAAGCCCGCCGCACGCGAGGCGGGAGAGGCGTCGTTTGAGGAGGCGCGCGCGCAGCTTGAACAGCGCCTCGCTCTTGTCGAGGGCGGGCTTACCGCCGCAGGAATCCGCGCGGCGCCCTTGGGGACTGAAGAGGTCATCGAGCTCCTCTACCGCGCCTTCAATCCGGGCGAGCTTGAGAACCCCATCCGGCTTGAGGCCTGACATTCTTTATGGCGCTCCTCGACTTCCTCAAAAAGAAAGAAGCGGCACCGGAAATCGTCCCGGTGTTGCCAAAAGACATCTACCAACGCGGCGCCTTGGATCTCGTCGACACCATCGCCCCGACGGCCCTCAAGATCGGCTCGCGCGAGATAGAGCTCGGCGAGAAGTTCGCCCGCGCTTTTTATACAATCTCGTATCCGCGTTTCCTTTCTGACGGATGGTTCGCCCCCGTCGTCAACCTCGACAAGGTGCTCGACATTTCGATATTCATACACCCGGTTGACACGGCGCAGGCTCTCCGCTCCCTGCAAAAAAAGGTTGCCGAGGTGCAGAGCCAGATCGCCGAGCGTGAGAACCGCGGCCTCGTGCGAGACCCCCTCTTGGACGCGAGCTACCAGAACATCGAAGCTTTGCGCGACCAGCTCCAACAAGCTGAAGAGAAGCTCTTCGACGTCGGCCTCTATCTCGCCCTCTACGGCGATTCAAAAGACGAGATCGACAAGACCGAGGGCGATATCCGCGGCATCCTCGATGCGAAGCTCGTTTACACGAAACCGGCCCTTTTTCAGCAGGAGCAGGGATTCCGCTCCTGCTTGCCGCTCGGCACCGACGAGCTTGCCGTCAATACGAAACTCAACTCGGGGCCCCTCTCCTCACTCTTCCCCTTCGTCTCCTTCGATCTCACAAGCGACCGCGGCATCCTCTTTGGCATCAATCGCCACAATTCCTCTCTGATCCTTTTTGACCGCTTCTCGCTCGAGAACTACAACTCCGTCGTCTTTGCGAAATCAGGCGCCGGCAAAAGCTACGCCATGAAGCTCGAGGTTTTGCGCTCCCTCATGTTCGGCACCGATGTCATCGTGATCGACCCCGAACGCGAGTATGAACAGCTCGCCGAAGCGACCGGCGGGCGCTCATTCCATATCTCGCTTTCGTCAGAACACCACGTGAACCCCTTTGACCTGCCGCCCGTGAAAGAAGACGAGGACCCGAAGGACATCTTGAGGAGCAACATCATCAACCTCGTCGGCCTCTTTCGCATAATGTTGGGCGGCCTCTCGCCTGAAGAAGACGCTCTCGTCGATCGCGCTGTTACCGAAACCTACGCCTTGAAAGACATCACGGGCGACGCCGACTTCACCGGCGCCGAACCGCCTCTCCTCTCTGACTTTGAGACCGTGCTTGCCGGCATGGAGGGGAGTGAATCACTGGTCGAGCGGCTCTCTAAATACACGCGCGGCACCTGGGCGGGCTTCATGAACCAAGCAACGAACATCGATATCAATCAGCAGTTCGTCGTCTTCTCCATTCGCGACATGGAGGATGAGCTGAAGCCCGTCGCGATGTATGTCATCACACACTACATTTGGAATGCGATCCGCCGCGATCTCAAAAAACGCCTCCTCGTCGTCGACGAGGCATGGTGGATGATGAAGAGTGAAGACACGGCTTCCTTTCTCTACTCGGTCGCCAAGCGCGGGAGAAAATATTACCTCGGGGTCGCCACGATCACCCAAGATGTCGAAGATTTCTTGAAAAGCCCGTACGGGCGGCCCATCCTCACGAACTCCTCGCTCCAGCTTCTTTTGAAGCAGTCGCCGACGACGATCGATGTCTTACAGCAGACCTTCAACCTCACCGACGAAGAGAAATATCTCTTGCTTGAAGCAGGAGTGGGAGAGGGGCTCTTTTTCGCTGGGCTAAAGCATGTCGCCATCAAGGTCGTCGCAAGCTATACCGAAGATCAGATCATCACCTCCGACCCATCGCAACTCCTCGCGATAAAAGAGGAGAAAGCACGCTTCGCTTCAGAGGCCAATAAGCAGTAGCGGCCATGGCTCTCGCCCAAACTCCTCCCAAGCCCAAAATGCTCGCATGGCGCGTGACGCTTGCGTATACCGTTGCCGTCATTGGTGACGCCCTGAAACTTTTTTTCAACTTTTTCATCTTCACCGCGCCGGTCTTCGTCGGTCTCGCGACAAAGAGTTATCTCGAGGCAGAGGGATGGTCAAGCTGGGTTGGGAACATCGCCGGTCTCGTGACCGGCAGTGCGGGAGCGGCGCTTGAGATCGGCATCCCCGCAATCGGCGCCGCGATTCAGTTTTTCGGCATCATCATGGCAATCGTCATCGGTGGCGTAGGGTGGGCTCTCTTGCTCATCATTGTCGGCACGCACCTTCTTGCATCAAAGAATCTCCTCAAAGCCCTCCTCGGGCTTGGCGCGAGCATCATCCCTTTTCTGAATCTTTTCCCCACCCTTACCCCGACGGTGTGGCTCGTTGTGCGCGACATGCGTAAAGAGGATCATGAGGCGCGCAAACGCTGGGAAAAAGAGCAGGAAACTACGCGAAGTGCGCCTCTCCCCCGAGAAGTGCAGAGAGTATTGGCGGGGAACCCTATATAATGAGAGGGATGAAACTGGCTCTCGTAGTAGCGGCGTTTCTCCTCCCAGCACTTGCCATGGCACAGGTCGGGAGCGTCGGGGCACTCTCCCTCTCGATCGCACCCTCCTACCCGCGACCAGGGAGCACCGTAACCATCGCGCCAGAGAACACCCTCCTCGATCTCGCCAATAGCACGATGTCAATCTCGGTGAATGGTAAAAATATTTACACGGGGGCGGCGAAAGCCGTGCAAATTTCTCTCGGGGGCCCGGGGCAAACGACGACGGTGGGCGCTTCAGTCACTTCGCTCGGACGAACCTACACACGCACACTCGCACTAAAGCCCGGCGATGTATCGCTCGTTGTTGAGCCATTAGCAACTGCGCCTGCCCTCTACCTAGGGAAGCCCCTCGTGCCCTTGGGAGGGAGTGCTCGACTCGTTGCCGTTGCAGATTTCCGCACAACACCCGCAAGTCGCATCGACCCGGCGACGCTCTCTTACGCCTGGAGCGTTGACGGGACAACGCTCATCGGTGCCTCGGGTGTCGGCCGAAGTTCAGTCATACTCCCCTCGCCCCTTGCCTATCGGAGCCGGTCGGTGAGTGTTGTCGTGCAGAGCCGTGATGGCTCCTTGGTCGGCGGCGATTCCATCACTCTCACGTCCCAAAACCCCGTCGTGCGTCTTTATCGCAATGATCCCTTACAGGGTATTGTGTTTGACGAGGCGCTTCGAAACACTTACGCGATCACAAGCCCGGAGATCTCGTTTTTTGCCGTGCCCTACTCTTTTACCCTCTCGAGCGGAGCGCCCGTGCTCGCATGGTTTTTAAACGGAGGAGCGGCAGAGGCCGGCCCATCGATCACGCTCCGGCCCGAAGGCGCGGGGCGGGGGAGGGCATCGCTCTTGCTCCGATCCTCGGCAGGCGAAGCAAGCGCTGCCGCAGAACTCTCGCTCACCTTCGGCGAATCGGGTAGCACCCTCTTCGGCTTATGAATCTCTTCAGAAATCAGCTGCTCATTTCTAACGGGGCAAGAGCATTCGCCGTTGTTAGCCTGTTACTCTGTATCATAGTCCTTGCGCTCCCCGTGGCGGCACAAGAGGGCTTTGTGCCCATCGCACCCATTAGCGGCCTCACCGACCCGGGAACCGTCGGGCAAGATGCGGGGAATACGGCCCAATTTCTCAATAATCTCTACAAATTCCTCATCGGATTCGCGGCTGCGGCGGCCGTCATCATGATCATCTGGGGAGGGCTCGAATACTCGACGACCGACAACATCAGCAAGAAGAGCGAGGGCAAGGCGAAGATCCAGCAGGCCATTCTCGGCCTTGTCCTTGTCCTCCTGCCTGTCCTCGTTTTCTCAATGATCAATCCTGCTATCCTTAACCTCTCTATCGGCTGGAGCGCCATCAAACCCCCAAGCGGCTTCTCCACCAATATTAATTTTGGTAGCGGGAGCGCGGGGGGCTCTTCCCTCGCTG
>MFLS01000001.1:379-10953 GCA_001781625.1 Candidatus Kaiserbacteria bacterium RIFCSPHIGHO2_12_FULL_56_13 | reverse complement strand
CTTCAGCGTCGTGGTCGTCCTCGGTGACCGCAAGGGCAGGGTAGGAGTGGGCCTCGGCAAGGGAGCGGACACCGCTCTCGCCGTCGATAAAGCGACCCGCGATGCGAAACGCAATTTGATATCGATCCCGCGTACCGACAGTCACTCTATCCCGCATGAGGTCCGCGCGAAGTATGCCGCCGCCTTGGTCGAACTCATGCCTTCGAAGGGCCGCGGACTCGTCGCCGGGAGTGCGGTACGTACGGTCCTCGACTTTGGCGGCGTGACTGATATCGTCACGAAGCTGCACTCGCGCACGAAGAACAAGCTCGCGATCGCGCGGGCAACGATCGCGGCGCTCACGAAACTTGCAAAAAAATAGTATGCAGCTCAATACGCTCAAACCGAGACACATAAAAGCCCGCCCCGCCCCTGTGGGGCGGGGCGGGAAAAGAGGCAAGACTTCTGGCCGCGGCGGCAAGGGCCAGACGGCGCGCGCTGGGCACAAGGTGAGGCCGGAGCTTCGCGACCTCATCAAGAAGCTCCCCAAGCGCCGCGGATGGGGCAAGAACCGCGCCCGTACGGTACGCCGGGAGCGTCTCGTCTATGCACCGGTGAATCTCACGCTCCTCGAAACGGCATTTGATGCGGGGGCGACGATCACGCCAGCACTCTTGTTTGAAGCGGGACTCGTGCGCGCTCAAAAAGGCCGCGCGCCCAAGGTAAAGATCCTCGGCTCTGACGAACTCACAAAAAGCTTTACTATAGAACGATGCGCCGTCTCCGCCGCGGCGCGCCGTGCGATCGAGAAAGCGGGCGGCACCATCCATGTTTAACACTTTCATCCACAAAGCGAAGCTCGCTCTCTCCGATCCGGCGATCCGCAACCGCATCTTCTTCGTCATCGCGGCGATTCTCCTTTTTCGTCTCCTCGCCAATATCCCGATCCCGGGCGTCAACCACCTTGCTCTCGAGACCTTTTTTGCAAACAATCAGTTTTTTGGGCTCTTGAATCTCTTTTCAGGCGGCGGGCTCTCCCAGCTTTCGATCGTTATGCTCGGGGTGGGCCCTTATATTACCGCCTCGATCGTCATGCAGGTCGCGACGATCATCTTCCCGGGAGTGAAAAGGGCCTACACTGAAGAGGGAGAAGCCGGTCGCGCGCGGTTCATCAATTGGAGCCGCCTCCTCACCGTACCCCTCGCGGCTCTGCAGGCGATCGCCTTTCTTTTTCTCCTTCGGAGCGAGGGCGTCCTCCTGCCTTTGTCGGCGCTCGACCTCGTCGCCAACATCGTCATTGTGACGGCAGGCTCTTTGCTCCTCATGTGGATCGGCGAACTCGTGACCGAATTCGGCATCGGCAATGGCGTCTCTCTGATCATCTTCGCCGGTATCGTAGCCGGCCTCCCGTCTGCCGTGTCACAGAGCCTGTTCGCCGCCTCGACCGCTTCGATCCCCGCCTATCTTGGCTTTATCGCGCTTGCCCTCGCGATGATCTACGCGGTCGTCGTCGTTTCAGATGCCGAACGTACGATACCGATCGCGTATGCGCGGGCAGTCAGGGGTGCGGCAATGAGTCAGGGCGCCGCAACCTATCTGCCGATCCGCCTCCTCCAAGCCGGCGTGATCCCAATCATCTTCGCGCTCTCCTTTCTCCTCCTGCCGCAGTTTGTCCTCTCAAGCCTTGCGGCGCTGGGCCTGACCGGAGGAGTACTCGTCGCCTGGTATTCGGCATTTCTCGCAAACCCCTGGCAGTACGGCGCCGCGTATTTTGTCCTTGTCGTCCTCTTTACCTACTTCTACACCTCGATTACCTTCGAGCCCTCGCGCGTGGCCGACAATCTTCAAAAGGGCGGGGCGTTCGTCCCGGGGGTTCGCCCTGGCAGAGAGACCGAGCACTACATCGAGAATGTCGTTACGCGCATTACCTTGCCGGGGGCGGTCTTCTTGGGTCTCCTTGCGGTGGCGCCATCGATCGTGCAGGGGTTGACTGGCGTCGCGACGCTCCTTATCGGCGGCACCGCGCTCCTCATCGCCGTGCAAGTCGCCCTTGACCTTGCGCGCAAAATCGACGCCCAAGTTTCGCTTCGGGAGTACTAACGTCCCTCGTCAGAGGATGGTAGAGTTGAAGGGCATGGACACACGCACCATTTTTTTCGTCGGGAAGCCTGGGTGCGGCAAGGGCACCCAAGCGAAGTTGCTCGCAGAGAAGACCGGATGGCCGATTGTCTCTGCGGGCAAGCAGTTCCGCGCCATGGCGACCGAAGACACGCCGGTCGGACGCAAGGTAAAAATCGAGAACGATGCGGGCTTTCTCCAGCCCCATTGGCTTGCGATGTACCTGTACCTTAAAGCGCTGTTCGCGCTTACGCTCGACGCGAGTGTCATTTTTGATGGCTTTAATCGCAAGGTCCCTGAAGCAGAACTCGTCGTTTCATCACTCACCTGGCTCGGGCGCCCTTTCACCGTAGTCAACCTCGCCATATCAGACGAAGAGGTATATCGGCGTCTTGCGGTACGCAAAGAGATCGAGAGTCGTGTCGACGACAGCGTCGTCAAAGAGCGTCTCAAGGAGTACTACACGCATACGGCAGATGCGATCGACATCTTTCGGAGAGTCGGGAGTTTGATCGAGGTGAATGGGGAACAGCCTCCCGAGAAGATCGCCATTGATGTGCGCACGGCTCTCGGCTTTGCATGACCGTTCGAAACCGCGAGACAGAAGAACGCCTCATCGAAGCGGGGAGACGGCTTGCGGCGGTTCTCGCGACAGTTGCCGCACGCGTCGCTCCTGGCGTTTCGGCTGAAGAACTTGATGCTCTTGCTGAAAAGCTCATACGCGATGGAAGTGACGAGCCCGCTTTTTTGGGCTACACGCCCGAGGGCGCCCCGCGTCCTTACCCTGCGACCCTCTGCGTGTCGATCAATGACGAGATTGTCCACGGTATCCCGAATGAATCCGACAAGGCGCTCAAAGAGGGCGATATCGTCGGGCTTGATTTGGGGCTTCGCCATCGGGGCATCATCGTCGATGCGGCAGTGAGCGTGCCGGTGGGGAAGATCGATAACAAAGCGCAAAAACTTTTACGAGTGACCAAAGAAGCGCTCACAAATGGCATCGCGGCGGCACGCGTCGGCGGCCATGTGGGCGACATTTCGCACGCGATAGAGGAAACTTTCACAGGCACGGGCTTTTCGGTCGTGAAAGCGCTCGGCGGTCATGGTGTGGGCGACTTCGTTCACGAAGAGCCGTTCGTGCCAAATGCAGGCCGCGCGGGCGAGGGCCCCGAGCTCCACGAGGGAATGGTGCTCGCGCTAGAGCCCATTGCGAACGTCGGTAAGGGTGCGGTCACGCTCGCGGGAGACGGCTACACCTATCGAACGAAGGACGGCTCCCGCTCTGCCAACTTTGAACACACTATCTTGCTTCAAAAGGGTGGGGCGCGTATTATCACGGCATAGCCTTCGGGCGTTTTATTTTTATGAAAAGAAACCCTAAAGAAGAGCGTTCGTTCGTTCTCATTAAGCCCGACGGGGTGAAGAAGGGACTCATCGGTGAGATCATCAAGCGCTTTGAACAGCGTGACCTCAAAGTCATCGCTCTCGAGATGTTTCAGCCAACGCATGAAGAAATCGACAGCCACTATCCGAAAGACGAAGCGTGGATTACGCGACTTGGTGAAAAGACGCTCATGACCTATGAGAAGTATGGCTTTGATCCGATGGAGGATTTTGGTACGACTAATAAGACAGAGATCGGCCCGCATATCCGCAACTGGCTCGTCGATTACATGCTCTCGGCACCTTTGGTGAAGATGGTGGTCGAGGGGACGCACGCCGTCGATATGGTGCGTAAGATTTCAGGCCCCACGATGCCCTACCTCGCCGACATGGGCACGATCCGTGGCGATTTCTCCAACGACTCGCCTGCGGTTGCGAATGCCGAGAAGCGCGCGGTCGCGAACATCATGCACGCCTCTGAGACGCCAGAAGAGGCGCTCCATGAGATAGCGCACTGGTTCCCCGCAGGCAAGTTCCAAAGCTATAAACGCCACGGCGAGTAGCGCCTCTTGACGCGGAGGGTATACTGGTAAGCGGGGCCATTCTTTTAAAAACGCAACTTGTCGTCTACAAGGGAGCAGTGTATTGAGGTGTTTTGGCTGAATCCTTCTTGGAATCCGATAAATACCGTTACCGCACCCACCTGACACAAGAAAGTTGCACATACTTTGGAGTGGCTCCACGCACCAACCCGCCTCACGGCGGGTTGGTGCGTTATGATGCCTTGATGCGTCTTCGATGGCTCTCTGCAGCGTTTATCACCGCGATCGTGATGGCTCTTCTCAATCAGTACGCGATCAGCCACACTCTTTATTGGCGCTACGCGTGGGTCGATACGCCGATCCATTTTCTCGGCGGGCTTTGTATCGCGCTCGTTGTCATCGCGCTCTTTGACCGCATGCGCCCGCTCCTCCTTGTCGCGGTCGTTGCGGTGATCGCACTCGGATGGGAGGTCTTTGAAGCGGTCGTCGGCGTCCCTCGCGAGAACCAAAACTACTTTTTTGATACTTCGGTCGACATCTTCATGGATGCCCTCGGCGCCCTCACCGCCTATGTGATTGCCCGCGCCTCGCGGTGGCGCCTCTAAGTGACCTGTTTTGCAATGCGGGAGAAGGCCTTGGGGTGGGCGGCCGCTAGCGTGGCAAGGACTTTGCGGTCGAGGACGATGCCGTTCTTTTTAAGTTTTGAAATGAAGGTTGAGTATGATTGGTGGCCATTCTCGCGCACGGCGGCATTGAGACGCACGATCCACAGCTGACGAAAATCATTTTTCTTAGCGCGCCGGTGGGCAAAGGCGTATTTGCCAGCGTGCAAGAGGGCCTCATGCGCATAGCGCTCCTTCTTCGAGCGTGCATGACGATAACCCTTTGCGCGTGCGAGGGTATTCTTGCGTCGCTTTTGCGCCATGACGCCGCCTTTGACTCGTGCCATACGAAATGATGATTAAGAGATAATCGCGTTTACGAACGGGGGAGAAAGCGGCGGCGCGCCCGAGCGTTCAGCGCCAGGGCGACCGCGTGTCGCTTTGCGCGCCGCTTCCCGCCTGACGCTTTTGCGTTGAAATGGTTTTGGCCTTTTGCGCGCACAATGAGCTTGCCGCGACGCGTGACCCGTATTCGTTTCAAGTAAGATTTATTTGATTTCATAGATTACTTTGCGCGCTCGATCACGCACGCGAACCCCTTAGGACTCTTCTCGATCGGCTCGGCGATGTGGTGCGGGTGCCCTATCCGCTCGATGAATTTTGCAAGCCGCTCGATGAGAAACTTCTCGTCCATCGACTTGTATCGACCCCTGAGATAGAGCTCTGCGCGCACGCGGTGCCCTTCGGCAAGCCATTCGGCCGCCTTTTTTGCCTTGAGCTCCTGATCGTGTTCGCCGGTGCCGACCTTGATCTGAACCTCTTTGGTCTCGCTGACCTTGGCGCGGGCCTTGACGGCCTTCTCCTTTTTACTGCGTTCGTATTCGAATTTACCATAATCGGCGATCTTCGCAACCGGCGGCACCGCGGAGGGCGATATCTCGATCAAATCAAGGCCGGCCGCCTTTGCCGCCGCAAGCGCCTCTTTGAGGGAGATGACGCCGAGGTTCTCCCCCTCGGCTCCGATGACGCGCAGTTCAAGCGCGCGGATCTCGTTGTTTAAAAGTAGTCGGGGAGTTGCCAAAGCGTAGGTGTTCGCCACTGTAGCACGAGCGACAGATGCCGCGCAACTAAGAACGACTCACGAACAAATTGTCCTTGATGAAAAACCGCCAGTGGAGATGACGGGCGTTTTTGATGCCGATGCGCGGTCCGCTCGCGATCTCGAACGACGAACGATTGGTATGATATATCATACCAATTCGCGGCTCGAAGATGTCGAAGTCGTTGCCGATCATCAAACCATTCTCTCTTTTCGTGATGCCGAACGCTTCGCAAAATTTTGCGGGGCCGTTGCAAAGATTCTTGATGTCGGTTACCCCGCGTCGCCGTTTCATGAGGACGATGCCTTCGAGAGGCTCAACCGCGCGTATCAAAACAGCGCCGATGCCGCCATTGTCGCAGGTCACATTTGCGCACCAGTGCATCCCGTAGGTGAAGTAGATATACCAGTGGCCGTAGGTATCGCGCATCACTGCTGAACGCGGTGTCACTTTGTAAGCGTGCGACGCAGGGTCAGAGCCATACGCTTCGGTCTCGACGATGCGGCCAAGGCACGAGCCCCTCCTCACCACTTTGCCAAGGAGGCGCGGCGCAAGCGCGACAGCGTCTTGTTCGAAAAACGAGCGTGGTAGCGCGCGCATGGCGATAAGTGTATTCTTTTCTCCGTGATTTTTCGAGCCGAACAAGTCGCAAAAGGGGTCCTCGCGAAAGCCGACATACACGTGGGCGGGAGCCGCCCATGGGATGTGACGGTTCATGACCCGCGTACCTATCGACGCGTATTGCGCGATGGGAGTTTGGGTCTTGGCGAGAGCTATGGAGAGGGGTGGTGGGATGCCCCTGCTGTCGATGAATTCATCACAAAGCTTCTGCGTGCTGATGTACGCA
The DNA here is from genome assembly GCA_001781625.1 of Candidatus Kaiserbacteria bacterium RIFCSPHIGHO2_12_FULL_56_13. GTDB lineage: Bacteria > Patescibacteriota > Minisyncoccia > Phycocordibacterales > Phycocordibacteraceae > C7867-001. Next base: position 4,382 of record MFLS01000001.1, on the reverse strand, counting down.
GACATCTGCGGCTCACTCTCGCCGACCTCGCCCTCCTCCTTCAGTCAGTGGTATTGAATCTCCAAGACCATTCACGCGCTTTTAAGATTGGCGAAGCACACTATGACATTGGTAATGATCTCTACCGCGTCATGCTTGATTCGCGCATGGCGTATACCTGCGGCTACTGGAGCGGTTCTCCGCCAGCCAAGACACTTGCTGAAGCGCAAGAGGCGAAGCTCGACCTTGTCTGTCGCAAAATCGGGCTGGAAGAAGGACAAAGGGTACTCGATATCGGGTGCGGATGGGGGAGCTTTGCGAAGTTCGCCGCAGAAAAGTACGGAGCGCAGGTGGTCGGCATCACCGTCTCAAAAGAGCAGGTAGCGCTTGGCAAGGAGCTCTGCAAGGGGCTCCCGGTTGAACTGCGGCTTCAAGATTATCGCGAGGTCGACGAAACATTTGACCACATCGTTTCTCTCGGTATGTTTGAGCATGTGGGGTGTAAGAATTATCGCGAATACTTCAAGGTCGCGCAGCGATGTCTCAAAGAGGGAGGGCTCTTTCTCCTCCACACTATCGGGTCGAATGTCTCGGCCCGCTCTGGAGAACCGTGGCTCACGAAATACATCTTCCCGGGAGGAATGCTACCCTCGATGGCTCAGGTCGCCCGCGCGGCCGAGGGCTTCTTCGTCATCGAAGAGGCGCACAACTTCGGCGCCGACTACGACAAAACGCTCATGGCGTGGTTTGTGAATTTTGATGCGGCATGGTTGTCGCTTCGCGCTCGCTACGATGATCGCTTCTACCGGATGTGGAAGTACTACCTTCTCATGTGTGCCGGCACCTTTCGCGCTCGCTCGAACCAGCTCTGGCAGATCATTCTCTCGCCGCATGGCGTCGCGGGCGGGTACCGCGCCATTCGCTGACTTATGGAGCGTGCCGCGTTTGAGCAGATAGCCGCCGAAGAGTTCGCGAATGTCTCGAATAAACTCGCAGGGAAGCTTTCGAATCTCGCCCTCCTCATCGAAGAGGCAGGTGATGGCGCCTTGCTCGGGTTCTACCGCGGTGTCCCAAGAACAGAGCGCGGTGAGGGGTATGGGAACTTGGGTACTCTACCTGACACCATCACCCTCTTTTATCGGCCGCTCCTAGGTGAGGCAGAAGCGATCGTCCGGGAACGCAGAATCGCCTCTTATGAGGCCGTCCGTGTGGCGATACGCGAGACCCTCTGGCACGAGATCGCCCACCATTTCGGCATGGATGAAGATGGAGTAAGTGCGCGAGAGGAGGAGGGAACGAATCGCTACCCTCACTAGCGTTGTGCACAGGGGATGCGCGCCGACTCTTTGTGCGCGGTATCCTTAACGTAGCGCTCTGTCCGCCTCCTGGCGGAGATCGCTGTATATCCTTATTAACGTAACGCAATATATGGCGAAAACTCTTGCTATTATTTTCGGGGTCATCCTCGTCATACTCGGCCTCTTGGGCTTTGTGGGAAATCCCCTCATCGGGAGCGGTGCTTTGTTCGAGGCGGACATGGGCTACGCGCTCATGAACCTCGTCGGGGGCCTCGTCCTCCTCGCAGTCGCTTTCTTTGCGACCGGGCAATCGATGCTGTGGCTCAAGATCGTCGGTGTCATTTATGTCATCGTCGCACTCCTCGGCTTCTTTCTCGGTACGCCAGTCTTAGGGTTTATCGGCACTAATAGCGCAGGGAATTGGCTGAATCTCATCATCGGCATTGTTCTCGTCACCGCTGGCTACATGGGCAAGGGTTCCATGGGCGGCGGTGCGGGCTCTATGGGAGGCGGTATGGGGCAGTCAATGGGTAGTTCGGGGCAGCAGATGTAAGGGTTTTTGCGCACGGCCCCGCCCTTTAGGGGGCGGGGCCGTGCGCTATACTTTGATTCATATGGACACTTCGCAGAGTACCCCTGCGCCGCGCACTCGCATCGTGTACATCGAGGATGAGCCGTTCTTCGGCGGCACGATGAGCCGCCTCCTTTCCGAGGCAGGATATACGACCACGGTTGCGGCAGATGGCGAAGAAGGGCTCGCGATGGTCGCAAAAGAGAAACCCGACCTTGTCTTGCTTGACCTCGTCTTGCCCAAAGTTGACGGTAAAGAGGTCTTGAAACGCATTAAGAGTGACCCTGCGACAAAAAACATTCCTGTCTTCGTGCTCTCTAATCTATCTGCTGATGCCGATCAGCGCGAGACGGTAGCACTCGGCGCCGCCGGCTTTTTCGTCAAGGCGATGACCCTACCGTCGGCGATCGTCGAAGCTATCAAGCGAGAGCTCGGTTAGCCATGGGAGGGTTCGACAACCAGCTCCTTGTCACGGTCGGCGCCAATATCATTTCAGCTGCCCTCATCCTCGCGGGAGGGCTCTTTGTCCTCTTTCAAAATCCGCGCCGCGACATCAATTGGCTTTTCTTTTTTCTCACTGCCTCGACGCTTGCCTACACGGTTCTTTTCATTATCGCCTCGCTTCAGACCGACTATGCTGCCGCGTACTTTTGGTGGTTCCTTAATATATTCGATGTCTTTATTGCGATGGCGGTCGTGCACTTCATCTTTCGGGTCATCAATCGAGAGCGGCAGTGGCGCTGGTTTATTATCGCTACCTACACTACCGGTCTCGGCATCTTTGCGGTCGCGTGGCTTAATCCGGCATGGTTCTTGCCCTCGGTAGTGCCAAAGCTCTACTTCGCCTACTACCTGACGGCTGGTGGCTGGTATATCGTGATGCTCGTTTACTTTTTGGGGACGCCGCTTGTCGCGGCAGGGAATTTGATTGCGTCCTACTACACCTCGGTCGGCATTGAGCGGAAGCGCCTCGAATATTTCATCCTCATGCTCGCCATTGGGTATGCGATCGGCTGTCTCAATTTTCTTCTTGTGTTCGATGTGCCCTTCGATCCCGTATTCGGCGCCCTGATGGGGTTGTATCTTATCCCGATCGCGTACGGCATCTTTTCGACGAATCTCCTTGATATCCGGCTCGTCGTACGCCGCGCCTTCTACTACGCCATCAGCATTGCGGCGATCGCGGGCTTTTTGATGGCACTCATCCTTCTCAACGGCTTTTTGGTGCGCACGGTACCCGGTATCCAATTTTGGACGGTGCCCGTGATCGTCGCGATCGCCGCCTTCATCATCGGGCGCGCAGTCTGGAAGCAGGCGCGCGAGGCCGAAAAGCTGAAGTATGAATTCATCACTATCGCGACGCACAAGTTGCGGACGCCACTGACACGCATTCGCTGGGCTATCCCCGAGCTTCTTGCGGCCTCTGGCGGCAATGAAACTCTCCACGAGGGGATACGGCGCATCGATGACGCGAACAATCGGCTCATCGAGCTCACCAATGTCCTCATGGAGGCGTCGCATCCGGGCGGTACCTATGACTATCAAGAAATCCCCGTTGACCTCAAGCACCTTGCGTGGGAGGCGATAAAGCGTTTCGCGACCCAGATCTCTGAAAAAAAGCTCGCGATCTCGGTAAACCCTGGAGAAGCGCCGAAAGCGCTCGGGGACGCACGCCGCTTGACGCTTGTCGTCGAGGTCTTGGTCGAAAATGCCGTCATGTATACGCCTGCAGGCGGCACAGTTAAGATCGGCGTTGCCCCAAATCGGCGCGGGGTGCGCTTTTCGGTCGCTGATACCGGCATCGGCGTCAAGAGAGAAGATCAAGAGCACATCTTCTCGAGCTTTTTTCGTACGACCAGTGCGCGCACGGTTGATACCGAGGGGGTGGGTCTTGGCCTCTCGCTTGCAAAGAGAATCCTCGACCGGCAGGGTGGGCGTATCGGCGTCGAAAGCGCGGGAGAGGGGAAGGGGAGCACCTTTTGGTTCATACTTCCCGCGGCAGAGGAGTAGCGATGGAGCACACAGTAGCCGCTTGCCGAATTCAATTCTTTTCGAAATCGAGGCAGATGGAGTTGATGCAGTAGCGCTTGCCACTGCGGTCGACGGGGCCGTCGTCAAAGACATGCCCCAAGTGGCCACTGCAATTTTTGCAATA
>MFLS01000001.1:0-373 GCA_001781625.1 Candidatus Kaiserbacteria bacterium RIFCSPHIGHO2_12_FULL_56_13 | reverse complement strand
AGTACGCGTACCGTCAGGGTCAGGGCGCGTGCCGACGCTTTCGGCGACCGCGGGGTCGGTGAATGAGGGCCAACCGGTACCCGAGTCAAACTTCGCATCTGAAGTGAAGAGCGCATTCCCGCATTGCTTGCAGCGGTAGATGCCTTTTTCATGATTATCGACATAGACCCCCGAAAAAGGAGCTTCGGTACCGCCCTCGAGCATGACCTCGCGCTCTTCGGGGGTAAGTTTTTTCATGCTTGAAGAATACCATCAAGGAGGGTAGGATTGCGGCCATGAAGATTACTGCCGTCGCCCTCATCCTCCTCCTCGCTTTTTTCGGCCTTGCTGACTCGGCTTCCTCCTCGCTTTTTTCGGCCTTGCTGACTCGGCT